>CAIYFP010000426.1 GCA_903925515.1 uncultured Verrucomicrobiota bacterium | reverse complement strand
GGTGACCGGTGGTGTCGCTTCGCTCAACCACCGGCTACTTGCTGCGAAACCTTCGGTTTCGGACGCCATCCGTGCCCAAGACCGCAACGCAGCCATGGCCAGACCCGTGAACCGAAAGACGCCTTCCGCGTGGATCAGGGGCATGAATCAGGGCTTGATTGGGCTTGGGGCGACACCGTTAAATCCTTTCGACTTCCATCAGGGGTGCGCGCCGCTGGTTCTTTGTTCCTTGGCGCGGCGTGACCTCGCGGGACGTCTTTCGGACCATGGAAAACAACCAGCAATCAGAAAACCTTGGGAG
This sequence comes from uncultured Verrucomicrobiota bacterium, assembly GCA_903925515.1. Taxonomy (GTDB): domain Bacteria; phylum Verrucomicrobiota; class Verrucomicrobiia; order Limisphaerales; family UBA9464; genus UBA6176. Next base: position 5,598 of record CAIYFP010000426.1, on the reverse strand, counting down.
CCAGGGCAACAGAGCTGCCCACCGGTTCTTCTTGTCCCACAACTCGAATGACAAACCCCTGATTAGGGAGCTGCATGGCGCTTTGGCGCAGCGGAATGTAACTGCATGGTTTGACGAGAAGAACATCCCGGTAACGGAAATTCCAATTGAGGCAATCTTCGAGGGAATAGGCAATTCGGAGGTTTGCCTTGTATGTCTTGGCCCCGGTGGGGTGAAGGAATGGCAGAGCTGGGAGATCACGCAGGCGGTGACTAGGGCAGTCAAACGAGAAATGCCCATAGTCACGATCTCACTGCCGGGCGGGCCGGGTTTGGAGGAGCGCCCCCCCCTTCTGCACATTTATTCTTGGGTTGATTTCAGATCGGGATGGAATGATGACGGCTTTGCAAAGCTCTGCGAGGACCACCATGCGACATCGCTGCAGCCCGGGCAGGTACCCGCCCCCCCGCTTCAAGAATGGTCAGGATCCGCGCGTGTTGACGAGTCAGGGGCGGCGAACAAGGGCCTTGCGTCAGAGGCCTTGGCATCAGAGGGCCGGAAAAATGCGGAAAGGAAGCTGCGGTTGGTTTTCGGCGGCACATTCGAGACACTAAAGGAATCGGTTGCGGAAGGTTCTCCACTCCGGGACCTGCTCCTTTCGCATTTCAGCGTCACATCCTCTGATCCTGATGGGCAGGCCATGGAGTTGCTGGTCCATTTCCACGAGCAGTTTCTTCCCGCCATTGGCGGATTCCTTGAGTTGCATGAGAGCGCGGGCAGCGAGGACAGGAAAAGAAAGCTAATCGATGTGCTGAGGGCAGCTCTTTATTTGGCGCTCGCTCCGGATGAGGCTGCCCGGTATCGAGGCTCGGGCGAGTCGTTGGGTGGAGCGACATTTAGGGTTCCTGCGGGATCAGGCATGCATATCCAGAGCATCCTGACGTCGTGGATCAAGAGACGCCGCTTTGTGCGGCCGACCGGTCAAGGCGGCGCCGCCAATGGCTTTGGACTCGATGTCCCGCTGTCGCAGGGCGTTAGTGAACTAAAGCTAGCCTTGGCCGGACGCATTGGCATTCCCCAGGGTGATCCCGAAACGTCGAAGAAGCTCGAGGTGTTCCTGAGTGTTCGGGATTATCTCAGAGATCCCGTGTTCGTTGCGGTCTCGGATCCCAAGCTCATTCTGGAGATTCAAGCGGAGGGATCTCCGCTCCGCGACCTTTTGGTTTTCGTTAAGGTGGCGGGGACGAGCCTTCGTCCAAGTTCGCGGGTGCGAAACTTTGACGAGAAGGTTGAGATGCTGGTCGCCGAGTTGTACAAGGCCTTCAAGCTTTCATGAAATTCCTCCCCCTCTCCCTCGCCGAGCCCGGTGCTTCCCCGACGGCACTTGTGGCCTCGCGCAACTGGCCGGAGTCGGCGCATCGATGGGATCGTGGCAGCGTGTTGGCGATCAATGCGGCGTTGGCGTGCGTGCGACCGTTGCTGCTTCGGGGGGACCCGGGCACGGGGAAGACGCAGTTGGCGCGGGCGGCGGCGGCGGAGCTGGGGAGGCCGTTGTTGTCGCGGGTGGTCAACGCGCGGATGGAACCGGAGGACTTGCTGTACCGGTTTGATGCCGTCGCCCGGCTTTCGGAGGCGCAGTTGCGGGCGCATGGGGATGGGAACGGCGCGAAGGGTGGCATGGACCCGAAAGGGTTCCTGATGCCGGATGTTTTCTGGTGGGCGCTGGATCCGGAATCGGCACGCAAGCAATACGACGCTGCGAAGGCGCGCTGCGGGGAGGTTCCGGACGGGTACGCGGAGGCCATGGACCCAAAAAGGGACTACAAGGAGCCAGCGGGACCGGGTGAGCCGTTGGCCGTGGTCTTGGTGGACGAGATCGACAAGGCGGACTCGGACGTCCCCAACAGCCTGCTGGAGGTGCTGTCGTGCGATGGGTTCCAGCTTCCGTTCGGGGGCGGCTACGTGGCCGGGAAGGCCGAGAGGAGGCCGTTGGTGTTGATCACGACGAACGAGGACCGGGAATTGCCCCCGGCGTTCCTGCGTCGGTGCCTCGTTCACCAGATGGACCTTCCGGTCGAGGAGACGGAGCTGCGCGCGGCGTTGGAGTCTCGGGTTCGCGCGCACGCCGACCTGCGGGGCATCGCCGCCGAGGTGATGGCCGGGGCGTTGAACCTGTTGATCGAGGACCGGCAGCAGGCGCTGAAGCGGGACCTTCGCCCGCCCGGTCTCGCCGAGTTGCTGGACTTGTTGCGCGTGGTGACGCGAAGCCATGCGGGTGCGCCCGCCGCCCAGGTCCAGGCGCTCGCGGCCAATCGCGCGTTCACCTTCCTCAAGCATCGGCCGAATGCCTGACGCCGGCGCAACAGGGGGGCCGGTGCGGGGCGTGGTGGGCCGGGGTGACCTGGCCCATGCGATGGGCGTCCTGCGGGCCGCGTTCCCCGAGGGGGAACTCGGCACGGCCGAATTGGCGGAGGCGATGGCCCGGTTGTGCGGGTTCGGATGGAAGCCTCCCGAGCCCGTGGTCAAGGAGCGGCGAATGCCCGGGCATTCCCAGGATGAAACGGGTGAGACTGCCCCGCCGCCGCCCGTCGCGCCCCCGCCTCCCCCTCCGGGCGAGCCCGTGAAGTTCTGGGGCCTTGCGGATGTGGAGGAGCTTTCGCCGGCGGAGGCGCGGCGCCGGGTGCAACGCCCGGTTGAACTGGAGCAGGCGCGCTTGCTGGAGCGAAAGGATCTCACCTGGTCCGGGTCCGCCCCGGCGGGTCCGCCGTTGATCCCGTGGCGTCGGTTGTGGCCATTCCTCAAGGGCGTCCTGGGCCGGCGCACGCCCGGGCGCGACCCCGACATCCCAAGGACGTTGAAGCGAATCGCGGCCGCGCGTCCCATGGCCCGGCTGCCGCGTCGGTTGCGACGTGGGTGGCATCCGGAGGTGCATGTGTGGCTGGACCGGCGTCCGGGCATGGCGCCGTTCTGGTCGGACATGGACGGCCTGCTGGGGTTGCTTCAGCGCATGCGGGGCGCGGCGGGGTTGCAGGTGTCGATGTTGGATCCGGACGGGGATGGGGAGGGTTCGGGCACGGGCTTCAACGCCCATGCGTTCCCGGTGACGTGGGCTTCGCTGGAGCGGGAGCGGGAACGGGCCGAGCGGTGGCGACGGGATCAAGATGCGGGCAAGGCGGGGCCGGGGAGCCCGTTCGGGCTGCGATTGCCGGACTCGTCGTCGGTGGTGTTCGTGCTGGGAGACCTTGGCCAATACGAGGGAGACGAATCGCGCGCCCCATGGCTTCGGCTGGGGCGCTTGCTGCGACGACGCGAGATCGTGCCGCGCGCGTTGTGCCCGTGCCCGCGCACGCGATGGGACGCCGCCATGGCTCGGGTGTGGGAGGCGGTCGAGTGGAATCGGTCATCGCGCATGCCCTCGGATGGGCGCGGGCAATCGCCGACGCGCCGGGAGCCGGACGACGAGCGGGCATGGCGCGAGCAGGCGACCGGGCGATTGCTGGGGCTGACCGCGCCGGCGATCAACGTGGAATGGGGCCTGTTGCGCGAGCTTCGCGGGCTGTTGCCGTCCGACGTGGCGGACGTGGGCACGGAGCATGACCTCATGTGGGACCATGAAGCCGCCGGCGGGCTTGGGTTCTCCATCGACCCGCATCGGGTGCGGGACCTGCGCGGGGCGGTCGCGCGTTGGGACACGGCCCAACTCCATGCCGTGGTGCGGTTGATGCGACGGCATCATGCGCACTGCGCGGGCGTCATCGGTCGGATGGAGCTTCTTGCGCTGGCCCAAACCCTGCCCCCGGACCGGTGGCAGGGTTTGGTCGATGCGGGCATCGTTGCGCCGGACGAGCTGGCCCATGCGGGGCTATTCATCGACGCCCTCGCCCGAACGGTGACGGAGCCGGGGAGGGGCGAGGCTTCCGAGGGATTGACACGGTTCGGCGGGCGGGATGCGGACCGCGTGTCGCCCGAGCGCATGGGGTTGGCGCCCGGCGTCGGTCACCAGGTGTTGTACGGGCTGAACCACCTGTCCGACGCGGAGCTGCCGTCGTGGGTCGATCCTCGCAACCTTGCGTTCATGGACCCGGGCAAGGGCGAGGGCGTCCGGCGGCCGATTGGGATCACGGATGCCGGCATCCTGCTGGGTCATGCGTGGCCGTTTCAACTGACCGACTTCTGGACGGCGTCGAAGGCTTGCCATGTGCGGGTCAAGGATGCGGAGGGCCGGGTGCTGGGGCCGGTGCGGCGGGTGGAATGGGAGTCGGGCGGGGTGTTGGAGCCGGCGGCGTTGGCGGGGGCGTCCCGCGTGGAGTTGGTCTCGGAGGGGCGAACCCTCGCGTTGGAGACCCTCACGCTCCCGTATTGGGCGGAACGGATGTGGATGGAGCCGATGGGCCTGCGTGCGGCGACGCAGGCGGGCGAGGGAGGCGTCGTGTTCGAGTGGGCCGGGGAGGAGTTGGGGACGATGCCGGGCGGCAAGGCCATGCGGCGGATCGAGGGACGGTGGAAGGCGTTGAGCAAGCCGTCATGGGCGGACGACGTGACGGTGGACCGCTGGGGCGTGGTTGCGGGATTCAACCTCGACGGGGTTCGCTTCGTGCTGCGTTGGATTCCGGCGGGCGGGTTCTGGATGGGGTCGCCGGAGGATGAAAAGGGTCGGTTCGAAGACGAAGGCCCGCGCCATTGGGTGGAATTGAGCCAAGGCTATTGGATGGGTGAGACGCCCGTGACCCAGGAACAGTGGCGCAAGGTGGTCGAGTTGGGCGCGTCGGGTCGGGGATTGTCGGGGCGCAACACGGGCGAGGAGGTCCGCCTGGAGCCGAAGCCATCCCACTTCAAGGGCCTAAGGACTCCGGTGGAGCAGGTTTCATGCGATGACTGCCAGGCGTGGCTGAAGCTCCTCACCCGGCAAATGAACGGAGGGCTGGAGTTCCAGCTTCCCACCGAGGCGCAGTGGGAACGCGCCTGTCGCGCAGGGACCGACGGTGCGTTTGGCGATGGCAGTGCATGCACCAATCCGCACGGCTTGGACCCGGCCTTGGATCGCATGGGATGGTTCGATGAAAACTCCAAGGGGAGCACTCATCCGGTGGGCACCAAGGAACGGAACCCGTGGGGTCTGCACGACATGCACGGCAACGTGTTCGAATGGTGTGCCGACGGGCAGCGGTCGTATGGGGAGGCGGGTGCGATCGATCCGGTGGGGCCGAAGGAGGATGCCTCGCGCGTCGTGCGCGGCGGCTCCTGGTTCCACCGGGCCGGGTGGTGCCGCTCCGCGTACCGGTACGGCTGGCCCCGCGACTTCCGCAGGGACTCCCTCGGTCTTCGCTTGCTCGCAGGTCAGGAGCCAGGGGCGGCTGAGCCGCAGGCCGCAGAGCGGCCCGGAGCCCCGGAGGGGCGGAGCCGGGCAGGGGCCGGAGGCCCCTCGGCGCCGGAGGCGCCGCGCGCATGAAAACGGGCGGGCAAGAATCAGGCACGGAGGCGACCGCAGGCGGGCAGGGCCGTGGGACTCCCTTCGTATGGGGCCCAGCACGGCCCCAGTTCCCGCCCGCATGGGCCGGGCGCTTCGGAGAGGATCGTCATGGCGTGTTTGCCGACTTCGAGCTGAATGGCGTGCGGTTT
>CAIYFP010000425.1 GCA_903925515.1 uncultured Verrucomicrobiota bacterium | reverse complement strand
TCCTCACAGACCTCTGCGGGTCTGCTCGTCACTCGCGCCTCGTGGGACACGAAAATCCCTCGCGGCGAAACACCCGTCATTTGTGAGCTACGACACAAGGAAGGGGGTCGTGGGGGGAAGCTTGAAAACGGCGCGGGGAACTCGGGGCTTGGGGCAAGGCGTGGGACATGGCACGATGGGTCCATGCCGTTCAGGGTGAATGTTCGGTTGCTGAAGACGGAGGGGTCGCGGTTCGTGGGGGACTTGCCGGCCGAGGAGGTGGCGGGGGACCTGCACGACGAGCTGGTGAAGCTTGCGGGGCCCGTGCACTACGAGGTGGAGGTGGACAGGCAGGGGGACGAGCTGCGGATGCTGGGGCGGCTGGGATTCACGTTGGAGTGTGGATGCTCGCGTTGCCTGAAGGCGTTCCCGATGGACGTGCGTGTGGATGACGTGGCGGTGCTGGTCCCGTTGAAGGGGGAGGAGGCGCCGGAGATGGACGGCGACATTGCTGACTTGACGCCATTTTTGCGTGAGGACACGCTGCTGGTCCTGCCAACGAACCCGTTGTGCAGTCCGGATTGTCGCGGGCTCGCGGCGCAAGCCACGACCCGCGATTTGCATGTCGGGGAGCGGCCGGGCCCGGGCGAGAAGCCGGGCAGGTCGCCATGGGACACGCTGGATCGGTTAAAACTCTAGGAACGAGAATTTATGGGCGTACCAAAACGCAAGCCATCGCGCAGCCGCCAACGGATGCGGCGCGCCTACAACTCCGTGCTGAAGCTCCCGCAGTTGAGCACGTGCCCGCAGTGTGGCGAGGCTGCCGTGCCGCACCGCGCATGCCCGTCCTGCGGGCATTACAAGGGGCGCAAGGTGGTGGCCGTCAACTCCGTGGCCTAATCCCATTTACGACGCGCCGTCGTCCGCCCATGGACGCGGCGCGTTTTGCTTTATGCGTCTGGCGGTGGACGTAATGGGTGGCGACCACGGCCCCGGGGAACTGCTCCACGGGGTGCGTGAGGGCCTTGATGGCGAGCCGGGCATCTCGCGGGTCGTGGTGGTGGGCCCGGAGGACGCGCTGCGTCCGTTGCTTGATGCGTCGGGGCTCTCGGGCGAGCCCCGCGTGCGGGTGCGCCATGCGTCGGAGGTGGCGTTGATGACCGACGACGCGGCGGTGGCCATCCGGAGGAAGAAGGACGCGTCGGTGCTGCGTGCGCTGGAGTTGGTGCGGGACGGCGAGGCGGACGCGGTGATTTCGTCGGGCAACACGGGTTGCTTGTATGCGGGGGCCTGCGTGCGGGTGGGGCGGCTGGACGGGGTGATGCGTCCGACGATCGCGTGCATCCTGCCGTCGTTGCACGGGGCATGGGTGCTGGTGGATGGCGGGGCCAACCCGGAGTGCGAGCCCGGGCATCTGTTGCAGTTTGCGGTGATGGGCTCGGCCTACGCCCGGGTGTTGATGGGGATTGAGCGGCCGCGCGTGGGTTTGTTGAGCAACGGGTCCGAGGATTCCAAGGGGACGGAGCTGACGCGGGCGGCCCTTGCGCTGATGCGGGGAACGGACTTGAACACGAAGGGATATTGCGAGGGGTACGACCTGTTCATGGACGGGGTGGACGTGTGCGTGTGCGATGGGTTTGTGGGCAACATCGTGTTGAAGTCGGCGGAGAGCATCGGGAAGGCGTTCCGTGGGATGTTGAGGGAGGAATTGACGGCGACGGCGGCGCGGAAGGCCGGGGCGTGGATGGCCCGCGGGGGGTTGCGGCGGATCGCGGAGAGGCTGAACCCGGAGGTGTACGGGGGTGCGCCGATCCTTGGGCTGAAGGGGTGGGTGTTCAAGGTCCACGGGTCAGCGCGGAGGACGTCGATGCGGCACGCGATGCGGCAGGCGTTGAGGTGTCATGGCCTGCGGTTTCACGAGGCGTTGGCGGGCGAGATCGCCCGCGCGGCGCCGGTGCTTGCAACGCCGTCGTCCAGGCCCAGCCCCGGCAGCCCACCATGAACCATCCCCGAACGAGCCGCCCGCATCTCAGGACCGTCTCCATCACCGGCGTGGGCTCGTGCGTGCCCGACCGGGTTCTCAGCAACGCCGACCTTGAGCGGTTGGTGGAGACGTCGGACGAGTGGATCACGACCCGGACGGGGATCCGGGAGCGGCGGATTGCCGGGGACGGGCAGGCGACGTCGGACCTTGCGACGGAGGCGGCGCGGCGGGCGTTGGCGGATGCGGGGGTGCGAGCGGAGGACGTGGACCTGATCATCGTGGCGACGGTGACGCCGGACATGCCGTTTCCGAGCACGGCGTGCCTTGTGCAGCACCGGCTGGGGGCCACGAGGGCGGCGGCGTTCGACATCGAGGCGGCGTGCAGCGGCTTCGTGTATGCCCTGGACATCGCGTCCCACTTCGTGGCGTCCCACACCTACGACGTGGTCCTCGTGATCGGCGCGGAGAAGATGTCGTCGGTGGTGGACTGGACGGACCGGAACACGTGCGTGTTGTTCGGGGATGGCGCCGGGGCGGCGGTGTTGCAGAACCGGCCGTCGGCGCACGGGTTGCTGACGACGTGCCTTGGGTCGGACGGCGGGAAGGCGTCGTTGCTGGAGCTGCCGGCCGGCGGCAGCGCGTGCCCGGCCACGGCGGAGACGGTGGCGGCGCGGAGGCATTACCTGAGGATGGACGGGAAGGAGACGTTCAAGAACGCGGTGAACGCGATGGTGACGGCGGCGAACCATGCGTTGGGGCGGTGCGGCATCGGGATTGAGCGCATCCAATGCATCATCCCGCACCAGGCGAACCAGCGGATCCTGACGGCGGTGGCGGAGCGGCTGGGGGCGCGGCCGGAGCAGGTTTTCTCGAACGTGGAAAAGTACGGCAACACGAGCGCGGCGAGCGTGGGCATCGCCTTGGACGAGGCGGTGAAGAGCGGTCGGATACGGCGCGGGGACCTTGTCCTGCTGGTGGTCTTCGGGGCGGGGCTGACATGGGGCGCGGCGGTCATCGAGTGGTGAGCGGGGCGGGATTCGCGGGTGGCATTCGTCCTGTTCGGTAGCACCGTGGCGGGCGTGACGACGGAGATCATCAACACGGGTTCCGAGCTGTTGCTGGGCCGGGTGCTGAACACGCACCAGCAATGGATTTGCCGGACGCTGGCGGACCGCGGCCGGACGGTGGAGAGGCAGGTGGCGGTGACGGACGAGCCGACGGCCTTGGTGGCGGCGGTCCGCGAGGGGCTTTCGAGGGCGGACTGGGTGATCGTGACCGGGGGCCTTGGGCCGACGTGCGACGACCGGACGCGGGACCTTGTGGCGGGCTTGCTGGGGCGGCGGCTGGTGCACCGCCCGGAGGTGGAGGTCCAGATACGCGCGTACTTCGAGGGGCGCGGCCGTCCTGTTCCGGCGCGGACGCGGGTGGAGTCCATGGTGCCCGAGGGGGCGGAGGTGCTGGTGAACCGGCACGGGACGGCGCCGGGGCTGGCGTTGTGGCTGGAGCCGAACCCGTTGCGGGAGGGGGGGCGTGCGAGCTGGCTGGTGATGTTGCCGGGGCCGCCGCGGGAGCTTCGGCCGATGTTCCTTGGGGAGGTGATGCCGCGTCTGGAGGCGAGGTTCCCGTTGGCGGAGCCGTTCGCATGCCGGACGCTGAAAACGACCGGCCTTGGCGAGTCGTACATGGAGGAGCGGCTGGAAGGGCCGCTGCGAGGGCTGGTGGAGGCGGGGATGGACCTTGGGTTCTGCGCGCGGGTGGGCGAGGTGGACGTGCGGTTCGTGGCGCGGGGGCCGGATGCGGCGGCGGTGGTGGCGGAGGCGGAGCGGCGCACGCGGGAGGCGGCGGGGGAGCATGTCTTCGGGGTGGAGGACGAGACACTGGAGCTGGCCTTGGTGGAGGCATGCAAGGTGCGCGGCCTGCGGCTTGCGCTGGCCGAGTCGTGCACGGGCGGGCACGTGGCGAACCGCGTCACCAATGTCCCGGGCGCTTCGGCCGTGCTGCATTCCGGGTGGGTGACGTATGCGAACGAGGCGAAGGAACGGGAGCTGGGGGTGCCGGCGGCGTTGCTGGGCGAGCACGGGGCGGTCAGCGAGCCGGTGGCGCGCGCGATGGCGGAGGGGGCGCGGCGGATGGCGGGCGCGGACATCGCCATCGGCATCACGGGCATCGCGGGGCCGTCCGGCGCGGTGGAGGGCAAGCCTGTGGGGACGGTGTTCATCGCGGTGGCGCATGCGGGGGGCACGAGCGTGGCCCGCCACCTGAACGCGTTCGACCGCGAGACGTTCAAGTACGTGACGGCGCAGCAGGCGATGGCGATGGCGTTGCGGGTGGTGCTGGGGGTGGGTCTGGTGGATGCAGGGACGCGGAGCTAGGCGCGGATGATGACGACGGCGAACAAGGTGACGTTGCTGCGCATCCTGCTGATCCCGCCGTTCCTGTACTGCATGCTGGAGCATCGCGTGACGGGTCACGAGTCGTTGCGTTGGGCGGGGCTGTTCATTTTCGCGTTGGCCGCGGCGATGGACGGCGTGGACGGCTTCATTGCGCGGCGGTTCAACCAGCGGAGCGAGCTGGGCGCGGTCCTTGACCCCCTTGCGGACAAGCTGCTGCTGGTGTCGGCGGTGGTGGTCTTGTCGTTGCCGCAGCCGCACCTGACGCCGTTGCCGAGGTGGTTTGCGCTGGCGGTGTTGTCGCGGGACGTGCTCGCGGTGATTGGCCTTGCGGTGGTGCACTTCATGGTGGGGCGCGTCTTGATTCGGCCGCGATGGACGGGGAAGACGGCGACGGTGCTGCAGATGGCGACGTTGACCTGGACGATGCTGCGGTGGCCGGCGTCCGTTCAGGCATGGCTGGCGGCGGGGGCGGCCGTGCTGACCTTGGTCTCCGGGATCCAGTACGGCTGGGACGGGATGCGCCATGCGGGCTCCGGCGGCCCGGGTGGTCCCGGCCGGGCCTGATGCGGGCGGGCCGGGTGCCTTGGCGATGCCGGCAATTTGGGCGTATCATTTGCGGGCGTCGCCGCGTCCGGTTGGGCCATGAGGTGCACGAGGATGGGCGCCGGGCTGCTTGGATTGGCGGCGGGGGCGTGGGGTTGCTTGGCCGCCGAGACCGTGCCGGGCGAGTTCCACGGGGTCTTCTCGGGCTTTGGGGCCAAGGTCACCACCCGGAACGACGCGAGCTACCTGTGGGTGGAGTCCGACGGCCTCCCGGCGCACCGGATGATGGTGGGCATCGCGGCATGGCAGCAGCAGGTGCCGTTGCCGCAGTCCTACGTGGGGGGCAACGCATGGCCCATCCCGTTGCGGACCGTGCCCGCGAAGGTGCCCGTGTCGGCACGGGAGCATTTCTTCCGGGGGGCGATCGCGGTGGCGGCCAACGGCATCCCGATCTTCAACCCGATCAAGAACGACGGGCGCACGGACACGTTCCTTGCGGGCGAGCTGGACGAGTTCGGGGGGCACTGCGGGCGGGCGGATGACTACCACTACCATGTTGCGCCCACTCATTTGCAGGGCGTGGTGGGCGAGGGGAAGCCGGTGGCCTGGGCGTTGGATGGGTATCCGATCTTCGGGTTCAAGGACCCGGACGGAAGCACGCCCGCGAACCTTGACGCGTTCAACGGGCACGAGGGTCCGGGGCTGGGCTAGCACTACCATGCGACGCGCACCTACCCGTACCTGAACGGCGGTTTCCATGGCGAGGTGACGGAGCGCGGCGGCCAGGTGGAGCCGCAGGCCAGCGCGGCGCCTGTGCGCCCGGCCCTTCCGCCGCTGCGTGGGGCGACCGTCATGGGGTTCAGCAACCGGGCCGACCGGGAGTTCCAGTTGGACGTGCGCGTGGGCAAGGCGACGAACGTGGTGCGATACGCGGTCCGCACGAACGGGACGGTGGACTTTGAGTTCGTGGACGCGCGGGGGAACGTGCGGCGCGAGTCGCATGTCCTTGGGGCGCGCAAGGGCGGTGGCAACGGCGATGCGTGCGGGCGGCGGCGCCGGGGGGGGCGCGGGGCGGGCACGCAAGGAAAGGAGGGCCGGCCATGAGCGTGCGGGTCGCGTGCGCCATGATGGGGTTGGCGGTGGCATGGAAGGCCGTGGCGCGCCCGGCGCTGAGTTTCGTGGTGTTGGTTGGAGAGGGACAGGGATGGTCGTCGTTGTCCGTGCCCATGGACGAAGCCGACCCGCGTTCGGCGAGCCCCGAGGTGCGGACGCCGAACCTCGACCGGCTCGCCCGGGAGGGGATGCGTTTCGGCCGGTTCCTTGCGGCATCGCCTCGTTGCACGCCGTCGCGCGCGGCGATCCTGACCGGGCGCAGCCCGGCCCAGTTGCGCATGACGTTCGTGAGCGAGGGCCGCGGCGACGACGGCGGCGCGGCGACGCGGCTGGCCCCGGCGACGGCGTCGAAGGAGCTGGCGTCCGAGACGACGACGCTGGCGGAGGTGCTGCGCGGCAAGGGTTACGCGACGGCGCGTTTCGGGAAGTGGCATCTTGGGCGCACGGACCCGTCGCGGCATGGATTCGACGCCAGCTCGGGCGCCACGTCCAACGGCGGGCCTGACAACAGCGAGCATCCGAACCCCAAGCAGGCGTTCGCGAGCGCGGACGCGGCGGTGGCGTTCATCCGGAGGGCGGTTGGCGAGGGGCGGCCGTTCTACGTCCATCTGTGCCAGTACGCCGGGAAGAGCGTGCTGGATGCCCGGCCGGAGACGTATGCGGCGGCGGAGGAGAGGCTGGGCGCGCGTGGGCGGGCGCGGGCGGGTGCCGTGGCGGTGGCGGAGGACGCGGACGCCGCGCAGGGGCGCGTGCTGGCGGTGTTGGACGAGCTGGGCGTGGCCGGGGGCACCTATGTCTTCTACACGACGGACCATGGGGCGCCGGGCAGGAACCCGCCGTTGGCCGGGGGGAAGGGCACGCTCGGGGAGGGCGGGCTTCGGGTGCCGTTGCTGGTGCGGGGGCCGGGGGTTCCGGCCGGGGCGAGCAGCCGCGTGATGGCGACGATGGTGGACTTGCTTCCCACGATCGCGGGGCTGGCCGGGGCGGACGTGTCCGGCGTGCCGGGCATCGAGGGAGGCAGCCTTGAGCCCGTCTTCCGCGACCCGGCGGGCGGCGTGGTGCGTCGCGCTCGGGAGTCGTTCGTGGTGCATTTCCCGCACTATGACAAGGACCCTCTGGGGCCGGTGTCCGTGATCTACCGTGGCGACTGGAAGCTGGTGCGCGTGCACGAGGACGGCGGCCTGCGGTTGTTTGACCTCGGACGCGATCCGTCCGAGGTGCGGGACCTGTCGCGCGAGCTGCCCTGCAAGGCGTCGGAGCTTGACGCGGAATTGACGGCCTATCTCAAGGGGGTGAACGCCGCGATGCCGACGGCGCGGGAACCCGGAGGCAAGGCGGTGGAGGCGAGCAGCCTCCCTGGCGAGCGTCGGGGACGGCGCAAGGGGAAGGGCAAGGAATGAAATTGGAGCCGTGGGTTTGGGCAGGCGGGACACGGGGCCTTGCATGGGCGTGGCGGGCGTGTCGCGTCGCGCTCGTGATGGCCGCGTGCGGGCTGATGGCCGAGGAGGCGCAGGTGGGCCGCCCGCGTCGGCCTCGTGGCAACGGCGAGTTCCGCCCCCTGCGGCTGCCTTCCAGACGGAGGTTCCGGCGCATGAGGCCGACGTGTTGCTGGCGCGTCCGACGGACACGTCGGTGACCCTCAGCGTGCGCCTTGCGCGGGGCGGGGACGTCGTGGTGGAGCATCGGGCGGTGGAGGGAGGGGAATGGAGGCGAGCGACCTCGGCGGGGCTCGGGCCATGGACCGCGCGGGAGATTGCTTGCGCGGGGCTCACGCCGGACGCGGCCCATGAGTACCGGGTCTTGGCGAAGGAGGCCGGGGGAGAATCCCGTGTGGTGTCCGGGGGAGGGTTTCACACGGCGCGGCCGGCGGGGCGGCCGTTCGTGTTCACGGTGCAGGCGGACTCGCACCTGGACCATGGGGTCTTGCTGGACCTTTACGGGCGAAGCCTGAGCAACGCGGTGGCGGCGCGGCCGGACTTCCACGTGGACCTTGGGGACACGTTCATGACGGACAAGCACGCATGGCACGAGGACGCGGCGCCGATGTACGGGGCGCAGAGGTGGTGGCTGGGCATCGTGGGGCGGCATGCGCCCGTGTTCATGGTGGTGGGCAACCATGACGGAGAATCGCCGGGCCGCGGTCCCGAGGCCGAGGCGATGCGGGAATGGTCGCATGGGATGCGAACGCGGAACTTTCCGAACCCTGTTCCGGGCGGGTTCTACACGGGCAACACGAGCCGGCATCCGCGGCTGGGTTTGCTGGAGGACTATTACGCATGGCGCTGGGGCGATGGGTTGTTTGTTGCGTTGGACCCGTTTTGGTACTCGCAACGATCGGGGAGGGGCGGCGCGGACGGCTGGGGGCGGACGCCTGGGCGAGACCAGCACGAGTGGCTGCGGGGGTTGCTGGCCGCGGACACCTCGCGGCATGTGTTCGTCTTGCTGCACCACCTCGTGGGAGGGCAGGGCAAGGATGCACGAGGGGGAGCGGAGGCATCACGCTGGCTGGAGTGGGGCGGGGAGGACCCGGGCGGCGGCGCGGGCTTCGCGGAGCGTCGAAAGGGGTGGGAGGCACTGATCCACGAGATGCTTCGCCGGCGCGGGCGCGTGACCGTCTTCCATGGCCATGACCATTTCTTTGCGAGGCAGGAACGGGACGGCGTGGTGTATCAACTGGTTCCACAGCCCGGACACCGTCGCGGCGCGATGCAATCGGCGCGCGAGTACGGATACGTGACGGGCGAGCTGTTGCCCGGCTCGGGAATCCTCCGGGTCAGCGTGGGGCCGGACGAGGTGAAGACGGTGCTGGTCCGGGCGGACGGGGCCGGCCGGTAGGAAGGGCAGCCCGAGCAAGTCAGTCCTCGTCCTCGTCCTCCTCCTCCGCGGGCAGGACGAAGCCGGCGCGAACGGGCGCAGGCATGGCGACATGGGCGCCCTTGATGGAGCGCCAGATGACCTCGTTGAGCTGGAGGTCGTCGGCGGCGTCCTCCCGGGTGAGGTCCATCTTGCTGGAGGCATCGGAGCCCCATGCGGTGGCGAGGTTTTTCTCGTCCATGGGGGCCGATGGGGTGATGGCGGAGTAGGGGCGTGCGTCGGGGCTTGGGGAGAAGGCGGCGTACATGGGGAGGGCGGCGGCGTCGAACTGGGTCATGGGCTTCATGCCGAGGATGAGCTCCATGGTGCGAAGCATGGAGCAGGTGGAGTAGAGGGAGGAATCCACGAAGCCGCGGCGGGCGTAGGGGCTGATGGCGTAGGCGACGGTGCGGTGGGCGTCGATGTGGTCGGGGCCGTTCTGGGCGTCGTCCTCGACGACGAAGATGGCGGTCATGGGCCAGAACTTGGACCGGGAGACGGCCTCGACGAGGCGACCGAGGGCGAGGTCGTTTTCGGCCATGTAGGCGGTGGGGGTGGGCTTGCCCTTGCTGGTGCCGGCCGTGTGGTCGTTGGGGAGGCGGACGATCTGGAGGCGGGGCATGTCGCCCTCCTTCTCGAAGCGGCGGAGCTCGGAGATGAAGCGGTCGGCGCGGGCGAGGTCGCTGTAGTCCATGTCAAAGGAGCGGAAGCCGGGGTCGAAGTGACCTTGGAGGGCGCGGATGCGGGTGGTGCAGGGGTCGTTGGTGGTCTTGCCGTTGTTCACGAACTCGCCGTAGCTGCGGTAGGTGACGCCGGCGGCCTTGGCGCGGTCCCAGAGGTAGCCGCCGGCAGGCGCCGCGATGGGGAAGCGGCCCTCGCTGGGGTAGGTGTACTTGCGGTCTTGGTTGTGCCCGTAGCTGAGGGGCCAAAAGCGCTCGACGAAGTCCGTGGCATAGGCCCCTACCGTCCATTCGTGCCCGTCGGCGCTCACCTCGCTCTCGACGTAGAAGTTGTCGAGCAGGACGAAATCCCGGGCGAGGCGGTGATGGTTGGGCGTGACGGCCTCGGGGAAGAGGCAGAGGGAAGGGTCGCCGCGGCCCTCGGGCATGTCGCCAAGGACCTGGTCGTAGGTGCGGTTCTCCTTGATGACGTAGATGCAGTACCGGATGGGGGACGGTTGGCCGACGGCGCGCGGGATGGGGTTGTTGGCGGCGACCTCGGGGGCGGGCGCGGGCGGGCGGCAACGCAGCGCGCGGTCGGTGTAGGCCCGGAGCTTCTCGGCGAGGTCCTCGCGGTCCTTGGGGAGGTCGATGAGGGAGAGGGAGCCCTGCATGAGGCCGCCGATGTATTCGCGGATGCTGGCCGGGGCCTCGCGCCCGGGCTGGGGCCCCATGCGGTTGGAACGGGAGGCGAGGCCCTTGCCGTTGATGACGACGAGTTGCTTGCCATCGGGCGTGACGCGAACGGCGGTGGGGTACCAGCCGACGGGGATGAAGCCCATCGAATGGGAACGGCCGCGGTTGCGGACGTCGAAGACGGCGACGGCGTTGATGTTGGCGTTGGAGACGAAGAGGAGGGATTCGTCCGGGCTGAGGGCGAGGGAGTTCGGGGTGGAGCCGGGGGGGGAGCCTGGTGCAAGCTCGGCGACGAGGGTTTCGAGGGCCTTGCCGGTGGCGGTGTCGAGGACGGAAACGGTGTTTTGGTTGGCGTTGGCGACGAAGAGGGTGTCACCGGACTTGGAAAGGAGGAGCTCGTTGGGATGGTCCTGCACCTGCCACCGTTGGGCGGACTGGCCGGATTCGAGGTCGATGACGGCGATGGATGCCTGGCCCCAGAGGCTGACATAGAGGCGCTTGCGGGGGGCGTCGATCGCGCAGGCGTAGGGGTAGGGGGAATCGCCGCCGAGGTTTTCGAGGAGGGCGCGGGCGCGCTTGCTGATGGACTCCTCGTCGAGGCCCTTGTCGGGGTCGGAGTCGGCGTTGGTGGGGGCGGCGACGGGCTCGCCGAGGATGAATTCGCGGGCGACGGAGGCGGAGGCGAGCCCGGGCGCGAGGGCGAGCTCCGAGACGGACTGGCCCAGGACGTTGGCGACATAGAGGCGGGATGCGTCCGGGGACAGGGCGATGCCGGCGGCGACGCCGCGTTCCTTGAGGGGGCGCAACGGGAACGTGCGTGGGTTGGAGAGAAGGCCGTCGGCGAAGTCGAAGGCATGGACGACCTCCTTGCCGGCGCCGCTGGCGACGAGGCGCTTGCCATCCGGGGTGAAGGCGATGCCGACGAAGGCCTCGGAGAGGGCGACGCGGGAGGTGGACTTGCTGGCCTTGATGTCCACGACGAAGACCTCATGGGTTCCGAATCCGCAATGAAGGACGGCGGCGAACCGGCCCGCCGGGTGGATGGCGACGTTGACGGGGAAGTCGCCGAGCGGGACGTGCTTGCCGACGGGGTCGAGGGCCCACTGGTTGGGGAGGCGCACCAGACCGTTGGACTGGGTGCCGGGCCAATTGCCGGAGGGGTGCCGGGAGGGGGCGAGATTTGGGTGGCGGAGGGCGCAGCCGAGGAGGAGAAGGCAGGCGAGCGGGGGGAGACCTTTCCGTTGGAACATGGGGAAAGGCTGGGGCGAATGGCGGCGGACGAACAAGCCGCAATCTGGTTACGAGGCGAGGGGCTGGGCGTGTCTGCCGAGGGACGAATGGCGGGACGTCGAGCGGGTCAGCCGCAGCACTTCTTGTACTTCTTGCCGGAGCCGCAGGGGCAGGGGTCGTTGCGGCCCGGCGAAGGTGGGCCGGCGACCGGGTGGAAGCCCTTGGGCCGGGGCGCGGCAGGCATGAGCGGGTCGTTGTCGGCGTGGGGGTGGGGGTGGGCCGGAGGGTCCTCGGGATCGAGCTCCATGGGGTCCGATCCATGGTTGATGAACTGATCGAGCTCGGAATAGGCGTCCTCGATCAAGCCTCGCGTCATGGCGCGCGAGAGGTTGGGGGACCGCAGCATTTCCTCGACCTGATCCAAGTCCACCGCTTGGTAGTCGGTGATGCCTTCCAGGACGGCGGCGCGGGCATGTTCGAGCAACTCGGGCGCCGGCAATTCCGCCACCATGGCGACGACGCTGTTCCAGACGCAGGAATAATCCCGTTCGAGCCTTCCGGAGAAGAGGGCGCGGAGGTATTCGACGACGGTCTCCCGGGGAATCTGCCGGGAATGCGCGAGCACCCCGAAGGCGTCCATGGCGGTCGCGCGCACGAACTCGTCAAGCCGGGGATTCTCCACGAGCGATTCGAGGAGGGCGGCCTGCCCGTCGTACACGGAGGCAAGGATGCGGTCCATCACCCCGGGGAGGGCGTCGCCGAACAGCATGTTGGGGACGTCGTCGGGCATCGCGAGGATGCGAACCATGGGCTCAAAGGCAGCCTTTTCCCTGAAGCTTGCGAGCAGCATGGCGGTGCAAAGGGGAAGGAAGTGGGACTCGTCCGGGGGCGCGTCCGGGGACGCGTCCGCCCATGCCCTGAGGACCCGCAGGAGCTCGGGCGTGATTTCCTCGCGACGTTCGACGGCGGCGTGGAGGGCCGCCGGCAGGGATTGCTGGGTGGGGCGGGCGAGCGTCTCAAGGATTTCTGGGAGGGTCATGGGGGGCCGGATGCTTGGGGCAGGTGAAGTGGCGGCTAGGCGGACGGGAAAGGTGGAGGCAGGAAGTCCAGCCCGGTGACGGGGCGGAGGGGGTTGGATGGGGACGGGAGGTCGCCTTGCGGGTGGGGCGGGGGCGTTTCGTGGGCTGGGCGCGAGGAGAGGAGGGATGGGAGGACTGCGTTGCCATGGGGGACGAGGGTGAGCTCGACCTGGGATTGGAGGAGGGCGTCTGCTTCAAGAACCTGGAACATGGCGTGGGCGATGGGAGGTTCGCTGGCGATCTGGTTGAGGGCGGCGCCGACGATCTGGGGTCGGATGGCGCGGGCCTTGGCGAACTCGATGGCGGCCTGGCGCTCGGCGGTGCTGGTGATCACGGAGACTTGGTTGGCGCCGTCCTGGCGGATGGCGGAGGTGACCTGCCGGAGGCGGTTCACGACCTTCTCCTCGATCTGGCGGATCATGCCGACGTCGCGGAAGTGGACCTTGCGGATGTATACGGAGCCGAGCTGGTAGCCCCACTCGTTGGACTTGGGGGAGACCTCGTCGCGGACGGCCTGGCTCATGGCGTGGCGGTTTTCGAGCATGTCGGCCAGCCGCATGTTGCTGAGGCAGCGGACGGTGGCGTTGCTGACATTGGCGACGAGGGAGCCGCGGGGGTCCGCATTCTTGAAGAGGTAGGCGACGGGGTCGGAGACGAACATCTCGTACCATACGCCGATGCCCATGGGGGCGCCCTCCTCGGAGTTGACGGGCTGGGAGCGGAGATAGTCCTGGTCGAGGCGAAGGTCGAGGACATGGCATTTGCCGAGCCAATTGACGATGGGGGCGACGGGGCCGAGCTCGAACCAGAGGAGGTGAAGGCCGGGCTGGTCGATGATGGCGACGACCTTGCCGAAGAGGACGTACACCTTGCACTGCCGTTCCTCGACGACGGTGTACATGCCGAGCATGCGGACGACGAAGAGGAAGAGCGGGAACGCGACGAAGAGGCCGAGGAAGGTCGCGGCGGCGGCGACGATGAACTCAATCATGGGAGGCCTCCATGAAGACGCGGCGGGCCTTGCCGAGGAGGGCGAGGCGGGTGTTTCGGACGTAGGCGGAGAGGGAGTTGGGGCCATTGGCCCGGAGGTCGCGGAGCTGGCTGGCGAGGGCGACGAGGGGCTCGACCTCGGCCTGGGCCTTGAGCGTCTCGATCTCCACGGCCCGGCGCGACTGCACGAGCTTTTGGTCGGCGGAGGCCTGGGCGAGGCTGATGTCGGAGGAGACTTGATTGTAGGCGGTATTGATGGCGGCGAGGGCGGACTCGACCTCGCGGGGCGGGTCGATGCCGGTGATGAGGGAGGCGTCGAGGGTGATGCCATAGCGCGCGGCGGAGGACGCGCATTCGCGGTCCATGTGCTCGTTGATGTCGCGCAGGTTCTTGCGGAGGTCGTTGATGGAAACCCCGATGGCGGCGGAGGCGGGCTCCGGGCCGGTGCCGGCGCCCGGGGCGGCGGCAGGGCTGGCGTGGGCGGGGGCCTCGAAGTTGGCGATGCGCTCGCGAAGGATGGAAATGAAGTAGCCCATGACGTGCACGATGGGCCGCTTCACTCCGAAGATGTAGGCATAGAGGTTGCGTTCGGAGACGCGAAACCGGAGCTGGCCGGTGAGGCCGGTGTTGAGTTGGTCCTTGGTGACGGCCTCGAGGGCGGCGCCCTGTGGGTTGGCGGATCGGGACTCGGGGTCGTAGGCCATGCTGACGGTCTGGGTGGCGACGGTGACCTTGTACACGCGTTCCCATGGCCACTTGAAGTAGGGGCCGCCGGGCGGGATGACGCGGACTTGCGGGTAGTCGTACCGGTCGCGTTCCTCGGGCCGGAGGGATTCCGAGATGGGGTCGTCGAGGATGGTGGACGAACCCACGCGTTGGGCGCGCCCGAAGCTCGTCTTCACGGCCCGTTGGTTCTGGTCCACGGTGAAGATGCCCGCCACGAGGAACCGGGCGAGGAACCACGCGACGAACCCGACAAGGCAGCCCAACACAATGCTCATGCACTCCTCCTGAGTGGTGTCAGTCCAAGCGGGTTCAACGTCCGGAGCAAGGGGAATGTTCGGGGATGTTGGCGCGACGCGCGGGGACGCTCGGGCCTTGGACGGTGGAGTCGCGGGTGGTAGCAAGGGCGGGTTGAATTACCGGGTCCATGGAGGCGAGGGCGAGGCGGCGCGACTGCGGTTGGTGGACGTGAGCAAGTCGTTTGGCGCGGTCCGTGCCTTGCGCGGGGTGAGCATGGAGGTTCGCGCGGGGGAGGTGCACGCGTTGCTTGGGGAGAATGGGGCGGGCAAGTCCACGTTGATCCGCGTGATGGCCGGCGTGCACGCGCCGGACTCGGGACGCATCGAGGTCGGGGGGCGGGTTCATGGAAGGTTGACCGTCGGGACGGCGCGCGCGGAGGGCATCGCGGTGGTGCACCAACAGCCGGCGATGTTCCCGGACCTGACGGTGGCGGAGAACCTCGCGCTGCGTCTCGAACAGGCCGGCCCATGGTCGCGGTGGCGTCGGGACCGGCACGAACGGCGGGCGCGGGAATGCCTTGCAAGGCTTGGGTCGGGCATCGACCCGGGGCGGCTGGCGGGGTCGCTGTCGATGCCGGAGCAGCAGTTGGTGGAGCTGGCCGTCGCGGTGGGGGCGGGGGCGCGTTGGATCGTGCTGGACGAGCCGACGGCGTCGTTGACGCGGCGGGAGCAGGAGCGGCTGTACCCGGTGATCGACGGGTTGCGCGGGGATGGGGCGGGGATTGTGCACATCACGCACCGGCTGGAGGAGGTGGGGCGGTTGGCGGACCGGGTGACGGTCCTGAGGGATGGGGAGAGCGTGGGGACGTTTGGGGGGCGCGAGCTGGACGAAGGCGGCTTGATCGAGCGGATCGCGGGGCGACGCGTGGAGGGGATGCATCCCGGGGGCGGGGCGACGCGCGGGCCGTTGCGGTTGGACGTGCACGGGGTGGCCCGGGCGGCGAGTGGCCTGAAGCCATGCAGCCTCAGGGTGCATGCGGGCGAGGTCGTGGGCCTCGCCGGGCTCGTGGGGTCCGGGCGCACGGAGCTGGCGCGGGTGATCTTTGGGCTGGACCGGCCGGATTCGGGCCGGGTGTGGGTGGACGGCAGCGAGGTGACGGGGACGTGCATGGCCATGGAGAGGGGGATGGCCATGGTGCCGGAGGACCGGCGTCGGCACGGGGTGGTGCCGGAGATGGGCGTGGCCGCGAACCTGGCGATGGCGTCACACGGGCGGTTGTTTCCGTGGGGTTGGCTGCGTCCGGGCCGCGAGCGGCGGGTGGCGTCGGAATGGACGGGGAGGCTTGGGATCAAGGCGGGGCCGGCGGGGTCGTTGGTGGGGACGTTGTCCGGGGGGAACCAGCAGAAGGTGGCCCTTGGGCGTTGGCTGGCGACGCGCCCGAAGGTGCTGGTGCTGGACGAGCCGACGCAGGGGGTGGATGTGGGGGCGAAGGCGGAGATTCACCGCTGGATACGGGAATGGACCGGGGAGGGGATGGCGGTGTTGATGATCACGAGCGACCTGCCGGAGTTGCTGGGGATGAGCGACCGGGTGGTGGTGATGCGAGAGGGACGGGTTGCGGGGGAGTTGCCCGGGGGGTGCTCGGCGTCGGAGGTGATGGGCATGGCGATGGGGACGGCGGGAAGCGAGGTGGGGGGATGAGACGTCTGGGGCGGGAGGGTTGGGTGGGGATGGCGCTGGTGATGTTGCTGGCGTGCGTGGGGTTGTGGGCGCCGGCGTTCTTCGAGCCGCAGCCCTTGTGGACGCGGTTGGCATCATGGATGCCCCGGCTCGTGGTGGCGGCGGGGGTGGCGGTGGTGATGGTGGCGCGGCACATCGACATCTCGGTGGGGTCGGTGCTGGGCGTGAGCGGGGTCGTGGGCGGGATGGTGATTGCGGCGGGCCTTCCGGCGTGGGCGGGCATGGCGGCGGCGGTGTCGTGCGGGGCGCTGGCCGGGGCGTTGAACGGGTGGTGGGTGGCGGGGCTGAGGCTGCCCTCGATCGTGGTGACCTTGGCGACGATGGTGGCATGGCGGGAGGGGTTGCGGTGGGGGCGGCAAGGGGTGTTCGTGAACCTGCCCGACACGGCGGTGTGGATGGGCCTCCCGATGGTGGCGGGTCAAGGGCTGGTGATTGCGGCGGGGCTCGGCGCCGTGGCGGGGCTGGGCTGGTGGATGCGGAACATGGCCTCGGGCCGGTGGGTGGCGGCGATGGGGTCGAACCCGGAGGCGGGACGTCTGGCGGGAATCCCGGCGGGGTGGGTGACAGGGGGGACGTTCGTGGTGTCGGGGTCGATGGCCGGCCTTGGGGCTGCGTTGCTGTTGGTGCAGTCGCCGCAGGTGGACCCGGCCTCGGGGCGTTTGCTGGAGCTGGAGGCGGTGGCGGCGGCGGTGGTGGGCGGCGTCTCGATCCGGGGCGGCGCGGGCCGGATGCGGGGCGTGCTGGCGGGTTTCCTGTTGCTGGCGTGCGTGGGCCCGGCGCTGACGTACCTCGGGGTGAAGGCGTACTGGGACAAGGCGATCCATGGGGTGGTGATCCTCGCCGCGGCGGCGATGGCGGCCCGTGCGGGGGGAAAGCAGGCGACATGAAGACCGGTCGGACGTGGTGGGTGTTGATCGGGTTGCTGGCGGTGGAGGCGATCGTGTTTGGGACGTGGGGGCGCAACTTCGGGACGGCGGACAACGTCGCGAACATGGTGCGCCACGGGACGGAGGTGGCGTTGCTTGCGCTGGCGTTGCTTCCGGTGGTGGTGGGAGGGGGGATTGACTTGTCGTTGGGGTCGATGGTGGGGCTGAGCGCGGTGGTGTTCGGGAAGGCATGGCGCGACGGGGGGATGCCATGGGGCGGCGCGGCGTTGATCGCGGTGGCGACGGGGGCCGGGGCGGGATGCCTGAACGGATGGATGGTGGTCCGGCTGCGGGTTCCATCGTTGATCGTGACGCTGGGGACGTACTCCTTGTTCCGGGGCATGGCGGAGGCGCTGACACAGGGCGTCGATGCGTTCACCGCGTTTCCGGCGTCGTTCCTGTGGCTTGGGGAGGGGCGTTGGGGCGGGGTGCCGGTGCAGGGATGGATCCTTGCGGCGGCCACGGTGGCGGCGGCGTCGTGGATGCACGGGATGCGATGGGGGCGCGAGTTGCGGGCGGCGGGGTTCGCGCCGGAGGGCGCGCGGCATGCGGGGATCGACGTGGGACGCCGTCTGGTGTGGGCGCACGGCGCGTGCGGGCTTGTGGCGGGGATTGCCGGGCTGGGCTACACGGCGCGCCTTGGGACGGCGAAGGCCGACGCGGGGACGGGGCTGGAGCTGGCGGCCATCACGGCGGTGGTGCTCGGCGGGGCGAGCATCCATGGGGGGCGAGGGAGCGTGGGCGGAACATGGCTGGGGATTGCGGTCATCGCGGTGATGGCGAACGGCCTGACCCGGCTTCCGGCGACGATGAGCGTGGCGGCGGAGCTGACGGGCCTGATGACGGGCCTGTTGCTGCTGGGCGGGATGGCGCTTGGGCCGTTGCTCCGCAAGGACGGCGGCTCGTGAGGGGGGCGGCTCGTGAGGTCAGGGGCGCAGGGTGACGATGCGGCCCTTGGCCATGCGCTTGATCGACAACCGAAGCTCGCTGCCGCGTTCGCAAAGCTTCTGGAAGGCCGCCACGTCGGGGACGGGCTCGTCGTTGACGTGGGTGACGATCTCGTACGGCTTGATGCCAGCGACGGACGCCTTCCCGCCGGGCTCCAGCCGCGAGACGACCACGCCGGGCTGCGGGGCGGGGCGTTGGGTGTAGCGGCGCACCTCGTAGGTGAGGTCGCGGACGGTCAGGCCAAGGGCCTCGGACTTGTGGCGCGCGGCGGACTCGTAGTGGGCGGGGCCGGGGGTCACGGTGAACGCGCGGGAGGCCAGCTTGCCGTCGGCGACGTACGTGATGGAGACGGCCCGACCGAAGCCAACGTCGGTGAGGGCGCGCGTGAAGGCGTTCTCGACGGGCGCCCATGGCGTGGGAAGGCGCTCGAAGAATTGCTCGCGGATGTCGTCGAGCCGTTCCCATGGGAAGGGTTGGGAACGCATGAGGTCCTCCTCGACCTCGACCTCGGTGGGGACGGGTTCGCCGGGGACGACCATGCGGAGCAGGACCGCGCCGGGCTGGATGCCGGCATCGGCGGCGGGGGAGGAAGGATGGACGAAGGTGACGATGGCGCCGGAGGATCCGTCCTTGGTTTGGTCCGAGATCTGGTTTGCTCGCGCGAGCTCTCGGGTCAGGGGCTGCAACTCGACGCCGAGCCATGCGAGGCGGCTTTCGTCGGACTCCGGCACGGGGACGTTGGCGGGGTCGGCGGAGGATGGGATGGCGTCGATGGCCCTCGCGAGCAGGCGGGCCGGGCTGAGCTTGATCCCTTCGGGACGGGTGAACCTGGGTCGTGTGGCGTCGCCGGGCATGGGCCGTTCGGGGATGGGCAAGGCCACGAGGGACGAATCCCGTGCAAAGAGGAACGCGGAGTCGGTGTCGGAGTTGTCCGGGAGCTCGGGGAAGCCCTCGAGGCGGCGGCCCACGTGCACGGCGCTGATGCGGGCATGGTGGAGCCTCTGCACGCGGTTCTCGCCATGCAGCTCCAGGTCCACGCGGTGGGTGAGTCGTTCCATGTGCCGGGCCATGGGAAGCGGGGAGGCCTTGAGGTGCACGGGAAGGGGACGCTCGGGCTCGACGACCATCACCCCGAAGTCCCTGAGGGACGCGACGAAGGTCGCGCCCATGGGCGTGCCGGAGAAGGGATGCACGGAGATCTTCTGGATGCGCGCGGTGGTCGAGGGCTTGAGGGCCGCGAGCACGGCGAGCCGACGTTCGGACAGGGCCACGCCCACCACGTCGCGCTCGGTGGATTCCTCGTCCTCGTCGTCGGGGCCGGCCAT
>CAIYFP010000424.1 GCA_903925515.1 uncultured Verrucomicrobiota bacterium | reverse complement strand
CGGGTGAGGTCTCGGATGGATCCCACAGGGCCCCTTTGCCTTGATGGGACGGCCATTTCCCTGCCTTGAGGGCCTCTTCAACCGCCGTTTTTCGGTTCACTGGCCCCATCCACCCAGGGCTGCCATGGCCCCGATCTTGGCGTGGAAGAATCCGGGCTGTCCCAAGCGCTGATTCCGTGATGCATGAAGGGAGGCGTCCTCACGCCACGCCGCGAGGAATGCAGTCCCAGGGATCCCCAAGCTTGGGTTGATGCCCATCCGCCACGATGGCGCGTTGGCACGCTGCCTGCCGCAACCCAGCCGCTTGGGGGTCGAGGACCCGCCGGCGAGTGTTCGTGACGTTTCACCACGCCATGGTTGTATCGGCCCCATGCGCGACTTGCAGCGGGCCGTCGAGGCCCTGAGGGCCGAGCTGGGGGACATGGACGCCACGATCACGCTGGGAGTGTGCCCCGTGCGTGCCGACGACGGTTCATGGTCGTGGACGCTCGCGGCCAGCCCGTCCACCCATTCGATCGTCGTCCGGCATGGGAAGCCCATTTCACAAGGCCCGGACACCGTCCCGGCCACTCCCCTGCCCCGCTCGACGGAGGAGCAACGGTCCGAGGCATGGGCGCAGTTGGACCGTGTCTTCGGCCCGCCCGGGTTCGACAGCGGTGCCCGGGCGACCGTGTTCAGGGAACTGGCCGAGGGCCTTCGCGACGAGGCCTTCCTCGTCGTTCTCGAATGTCTCCAACGCGGCGGGCACGCCACCGATCCGCAAGTCGAGCGTGCCCGACATGGGCTCGCGCGGCTGCTCGAGCGCGGTCCGTCGGGAGTCCGCGATGGCTGCCACATCCTGCGTTCCGTCCACGCAGTCCATGGCCTTGCGGGAATCCTTGTGCTGGTCGGGCTGCGCTGGCGCTTCGGCGACTGAACACCGCCACGGGCGGCCGCCTCAGCCCTTGCCCCACGCCATGATTTCCCCTCGCAATGCACCAAGGTCAGCGTCCCCTGCCGCAAGGCCTTGGACGTAGGCGACGCCCTTCAGCCTTGCCACGCCCCGCAGCCATGCACGGGCGGCCTCAAGATCCCCAAGGCGACACGCGTAGCAGGCCATGTTGTAACGGACCAACGGATGCTCCGGGAACATGTCCACGGCCGGGGCCAGCGCATCCATGGCCTCGGTGGTCCGCCCCAGCTCATGCAACGCGAAGCTCCGCTGGATCCAGCCGGAGCAATCCGCAGGATGCGCCTCGGCCAGCGCCCGCCCCACCTCCAGCGCGGCGGGCCAGTCACGACACGCCGCGTGCGCCTGCCACAGGAGGTTCAGCGAATCCACCGCATCCCGCGCGCCCGGCGACAACCGCGCCAGTTCCCGCAGGCATTCCCCGGGGAGGCCAAGCTCCAGCCAGCCCTCCGCCGCACGCAAGCCATGCTGGTCCGCGCTCGATGCCCCCTCGTTCATGCCAAGCCGACGTAGCGCCCACCCCTGCTGTTCAGGCCGCAGTGGCCCGGGCCAGCGTCGCAGAACGCCATTCCCCCTCCGTGGCGTCGCGTTCCACGGCCCATCCTTGCGCCCGGTAGGCCGCCTCCACGGCCGGGAACTGTTGCACAAGGATTCCCGCAAGGACCAACCGCCCGCCCTTCGCGACCCGCGCGGCGATCCTCGAAGCCTCGGCCACCAACAGGTCGTGCATCAGGTTCGCGCACACCACGTCGAAGACCCTCGCCGCCCTCCGGGGCAGCCGCGTCACGTCCGCCTCGCCCAGCGTGACCCGGCTCTCCAGCCCGTTCAGCACCGCGTTTTCCCTCGCGATCCGGACGCAGTCGGGGTCGAAATCGAAGCCCTCAACATGCCCATAGCCCACCGCCGCCGCCGCCAACGCGAGGATTCCCGAGCCCATCCCGGCGTCCATCAACGACTTCGGCCGGCCCGGCTCGTGCAACCGCACGACCTCCGCAAGGCAGAAGCGGGTCGTCGCGTGCTGGCCAGTCCCGAAGCTCAGGCCCGGGTCGAGCAAAAGGACGGCCTGCCCTGACCGCGCCCTGCGGCGGCTCCATGTGGGCTTCACCAGCAGGCGGGCGCCGACCTCCATGGGCTTGAAGTGACGTTTCCATGACTCCGCCCAGTCGCGGGCCGGAACCTTGCGTAGGACCACGGTCGCGGGGCCGATGTCGAGGCCATGGCCGCGCAATTCCTCCAGCGCGTCCCGCAGCCGTGAACGCAGCGGCGCCACGTCCACGTCCGCCACCTCCCGGTACGCAGCAACGGTGGTCGTGCCGGACGCAAGGTCCACATGGACGCCCGGGACGACGCCCGTGACGGCCTCGACGACGGCGGAAACGGCCTCCTCGGCGGAAGGGGAGGTGGAGACGGCCACGCAACGGAGCGGGACGACGGATTTCAAAGGTCGCGCCATGGGGTGAAGTTCAGGAGTTGGATCTCGGTCCGGGCGCGCCCGGCCTTGACCTCGCCCACGTCCACCCACGTGGCGGAGGCGTAGTCGATCTCGAAGTGCTCGAACTTGCGAAGGGGCAGCCCCAGCAGCTCGGACAAGGCCATGCGGATCACGCCGCCATGGGCGAACACGGCGATCTTCTGGCCCCGGCTGCGGTCGATCGCAAGGCGGAGCGCATGGGCGACGCGGCCGCGGAAGGCCGAGATGGGCTCCGCCTCATCGATCCGGTCGTTCTCCATGTGGTCCAGCCAGTCGAACGCGCTCATCCCAAACCGTTCCTCGACGTCGTTCCATCCGCAGCCGGTCCATGCCCCGAAGTCCACCTCGCGCAGCCCGTCGAGAAGGACGGGCTCGCCGGGATGGTGTGCCCGGAACGGCGCGAGGGTGAGCTGCACGCGTTGCATCGGGCTGGCGTACACGGTGTCGAAGGCGTGCTGGCGCAACCATGACGCGAGCGCCCCGGCCTGCGCATGGCCCCGGGCGGACAACCCCATGTCGATGCGGCCGCCAAAGACGCGGTGGAAGCGTTCCTCCACCTCCGCATGCCGCAGCAGGAAGACGCTCGTCTTCATGCCCGTGCCGCCGACATGGCGACCCTCTGCAGCTCGAGGAGCCGCCCAATCCCGTCGCGCCCCAGCGCCAGCATCGAATCCAGCTCGCCGCCGCTGAACGTTGCCTCCTCGCCCGACGCCTGCACCTCGACGAAGCGCCCGCCGGAATCCATCACGAGGTTGAGGTCCACGGACGCGTCGCGGTCCTCGACATACGCGAGGTCAAGGAGCGGGATTCCTTGGTGGATGCCCACGCTCACGGCGGCGACCTGGTTCGCCAACGGGCTGGAGGAAAGCCTGCCCTCGGACTGAAGGCGTGCGACGGCATGGGCAAGGGCGACGTAGGCGCCCGTGATGGCCGCCGTGCGCGTGCCACCGTCCGCCTGCAACACGTCGCAGTCCACCCATGCCGTCCTTGCGCCGAACGCCACGAGGTCGAGCCCGGCCCGGAGCGAGCGCCCGATCAGGCGCTGGATCTCCTGGGAGCGACCGTCCAGCTTCAGCCTCGAGATGTCGCGCGGCTTTCGCTCAAGGGTCGAGTAGGGAAGCATGGAATACTCCGCGGTCAGCCATCCCCCGGGCACCTTCTGCGCCTGCATCCACTTCGGCACCGACTCCTCGACCGTCACGGCGCATATCACGCGCGTGCTGCCCCACTCGACCAGGACCGACCCGGTCGCGTGCGGCGCGATGCCCGGGGTGAAACGTACCGGACGCAACTGACGGGGTGAACGTCCGTCCGCCCTGATGTGCTCGCTCATTGGGGGCCAACGCTACCCGGGGCGGCGGGCGAATTCCAAACCGCGAGTTGCACCGGATCCGGACGATTCCAGGGAGGATTCATCGGGTTTGGGGAGGAGGTAGCGCCCCGGGCCAAAGGCTGGGTTTGGAACCCTTGGATGTGCGGCGGCGTGCCGGATGACCCTTCGCGGGCCCGGTCTCGGCGCCTGGCCCGCCCCTCTGGGCATGGATTCCCCTCGGATTTGCCTTCCTTGCGTCCCTTCCCCCTCAGCCCTTCAGAAGCCCGAGGGCCCGGAGCGAGCAGGGGCCGGCCGTGCCCGAGGTAGAAGTCGCGGGAGGCGCGGGCGAAGCCGGCGGAGGAGCCGACGGGCTGGAAGCCGCAGGCCTTGTAGCAGGTGCCCTGGAAGCGGGAGGTGTCCACGAAGCCCTCGACAAGGAGG
>CAIYFP010000423.1 GCA_903925515.1 uncultured Verrucomicrobiota bacterium | reverse complement strand
CCTGCGGTCACGTGGTGCAGCGTGAAGTCGATCACCACGTCCGTGGCGGGAAGGTGCACGGCGAGGTCGTCGCCGATGTCGGTCCCGGCGGTCACCTGCAACCCCTCGTGCCTTGGCGCGCACGCCAGCAACGCCTGCCCCATCCGCCCCCTCGCCCCGTTCACCACGATTCGCGTCATGCCTTTCTCATGGAAACCCATCCTGGCCCCGGAGGTGGAGCCCGAATTTTGGGGCTCATGCGCCGGCGTGCGACCGCGTCGCCTTGGCGTCCGTTCGTCGTCCGGGGCTTCGGGGACGGGTCATGGGCAGGAAGGTGCCGGGCGTGGCCTCCGTTCATGGAAGCCGGGGTGAACGACGCCATTCGTGAGGGGCGCGGGGAGGGGAAACCCAGGAGCCGTCCGCGTGGATGAAGGGCAATCTCGTTGCTGCCGTCGGGGAGGGGCCTGGGGTAGGGTTTGCGGACGATGCAACGTTTGAAGGGATTCCGGGAGTTCTATCCAGAGCCGCTGCCGCCGGGGGAGGCATGGAGCTGCGACCTGCGGCAGCACGTGTTCGACTGCTGGAGGAGGACGGCGCGGCGGTATGCGTTCCGGGAGTACGACGGTCCGCCCCTTGAGCCCTTGGCCTTGTACACGGCGAAGTCGGGCGACGAGATCGTGGGGCAGTTGTTCAACTTCACGGACAAGGGCGACGAGGCGGTGGCGATGCGGCCGGAGATGACGCCGACGGTGGCGCGGATGGTGGCCTCCGTGGAGCGGGCCTACAAGAAGCCGGTGAAGTGGTTCTCCATGCCGCAGCTGTTCCGGTACGAGGCCCCGCAGAAGGGGAGGCTGCGGGAGCATTTCCAGCTCAACTGCGACATCTTCGGCGAGGCGGACCCAGCCGCGGACGCGGAGGTGGTGGCGTTGCTGGTGGACGTGCTGAGGTCCCTTGGGCTGACGTCGGAGGACTTCGTGGTGCGGCTGAGCAGCCGGAAGGCATGGCAGGGGTTCTTCGAGTCGAGCGGCGGGCGGGATGGGAAGGCGTACGAGTTCTTCCAGGTGGTGGACAAGCTGGAGCGGGAGGACGAGGCCGCGTTGGAGGCGAAGCTGGGGCCCACGGGGATCACGCTGGGCGCGGTGCGGCGGTTCATCGAGGCGGGCGAGCCCACGCCCGAGCTGCAAGGGGTCCTGAACAATCTTCGCGCGCGCGGGCTCGGCGACTTCGTGAGGATCGACTACGGCGTGATCCGCGGGCTTGCGTACTACACCGGCGTGGTGTTCGAGGCGTTCGACCGCAAGGGGGAGTTCCGGGCGATCGCGGGCGGGGGGCGTTACGACAACCTGATTCGCTCGTTGAGCGGCGGCCGGGCGGACATGCCCGCGATTGGGTTCGGGATGGGGGACGTGGTCCTTGCGCTGCTGTTGCGCGAGCGGGGCCGCGTCCCGTCCTTTGCGTCGGCCGTGGACGTGGTGGTGCTGGTGGAGGACGAGTCGTTGCGGCCGGAGTCGCTGGGCATCGTGCAGGGGTTGCGCGACCGTGGCCTTGCCGTGGATTACACGCTGGTGCCCATGAAGGGGGACAAGCAGTTCCGGCGTGCGCTGGAGCAGGGCGCGGCGCACACCGTGCGGGTGGAGCGCGACGCGGGGGGCGTGGTGGCCCGGGTCAAGGACCTCAAGGCGCGAGTCGAGAGGGTGGTGTCCGTGGCGGACGCGGCGTCCGGGGCATGGTGAGGCGCAAGGCAGGCGGGCCCGGCACGTCGTGGGGCATGGCCTCGGGCGTTCTGCCGGCTTCCCTTCCTGGCCCGGATGGGTTCCCCTTCGGCGAAATCAGCGTATTCCCATGACTGCAAGAATTGGAGTGGTTGGACTTGGCCGGATGGGCGCGAACATGGCCCGTCGTCTCAAGGATTGCGGATTCCACGTCACGGTCCTGCACGACGCCCGTCCCGGCGTCGCGGAGGGGCTGGCGCGGGAGCTGGGCGCGGCGGCCGCCGGGACGCTCGCGGAGGTGACGTGCGGGGCCGACGTGGTGGTGACGGTGGTGACGGATGACAAGGCGATGGACCGCATCTTCGCGAGGAAGGGCGACACGTTGCTGAAGGGCGCGAAGGGCAAGGTGTTCGTGAACTGCGCGACGCTGAGCCCGGCGATGCACGTGGAGGTGGAGAAGCGGGCCATGAGGGCGGGCGCCGCCACGCTGGAGGCCTGCATGGCGTCCAGCATCAACCAAGCCCGGAACGGCACCCTTTACCTCATGGTCGGCGGGCCGGAATCCGTCGTGGAGTGCGTCCGTCCCCTGCTGGCGGCACTGTCTGACGAGGGCAAGCTGATGCGCCACATTGGGCCGACCGGGCGTGCGGCGCAGTTGAAGGCCCTGGTGAACATGGTGATGAACATCAACACGGCCGGGCTCGCCGAGGGCCTTGGGCTCGCCCATGCGCTCGGGCTCGACCTTGCCATGGTTCGCGAGGTGTTCTCCCAGACGGGCGCGGCGTCCCGCGTGCTGGTGACCGACGGCGAGGACATGCAGAACCGCGATCACGCGTGCTTCTTCAGCGCCGCCCATGCCGCCAAGGACAGCGGGATCGCGCACGAGCTCGGGCGCAAGGCGGGCATCCCACTCCCGCTTGCGAAGGCCACCCTTGGGCAGTACCGCCGCATGGTCGCGTCGGGCCTTGGCGAGCTGGACAAGTCCGGCGTCTCGGAGCTGACCTTCAAGGGGAGGGGGCCCAGGAAGAAGGCCGCGTCGCGCAAGTCCGCGAGGCCGGCCGGGCGCAAGGCCGGGCGCTAGCCCGCGACCCAGCCTTCCGGAGGGCAGGGCGACACCGTGATTGCCAAGGAACATCCCGCCGTGGATGCCCGCCATGCCCGCGACGAGGTGGCGGCGTGGGGCCGGGGCGACGCATGGATGCGGGGATGGCGTGGCGGGGCATGGGGGGTGGCCCTGCTTGGGGCTGCCTTGATGTTCCATGGGCCGGCGAGGGG
>CAIYFP010000422.1 GCA_903925515.1 uncultured Verrucomicrobiota bacterium | reverse complement strand
GGCATCGCGTTGGTGATCGGCACGCTGAACACCGCCGTGATGGGCAGGTCCTTCCGCACCGGCCTCTCGCCCGGGAACCGGATCGTGACCGGTTGCGGCCCGAGAAGCCGAGGGTGCTCGATCCGCAGCTCCGGCACGCCGTCGCTTCCAAGGGCGTGCGTGACGTTCCATGGGCCGCCGCGGACCCGCATCGCCTGGCACGCGCCATACAAGGTCACGTACGCAAACAAGGTCGCGATGAAGCTCCAGAAGAGCCTCCTCACCATCGGCGGCATGTCGTCCGTCTCCGTCACGGGAGCCGACCCTATCGCCTTTCCCGCCAAATGCACCCCTTCGCTTTGCCAGTCCAAGGATGGGTCGGCGTGGATGCGGGGGACGCCGCCCACGCCGTGACACCCCGGCCTCCGGCGCTCGCCTACCGCCGTCGGCCCCCGAGGTGGGCCTCCGCGAAGTCCATGAAGACCCGCCAGTCGTCGGCCGTCATCGAGTGCTTGCCCGGGCGGATATAGTACCCGAGGCGGCTGCGGACGAGGGACCCGTTGGGCGGCATCGACGTGGCGTCCACGCCCCCTGCGCCGAGCAGGCGATAGACGGGTTCCGCCGCCTTCAGCACCTCGAACTGGCCGGCCGGGTTCGCCCAGGTGTCCTGCTCCGCGTTCGACAACAGGACCGGGCGCGGCGCCATCAACGCGACGAGGGCGTGCTGGTCAAAGGGCAGCCGCGCCGGGGCGTTGGTGAAGGACTTGAACCGCGCGTTGAACCAATGCGGGAACGCCCGGTTGATCCGCTCCACGGACTCCCCGGTCGTGCCCCGGCTGGGGGCCGTGCCGCCGCAGCCCGCCTGGTGCGGGATCGCCAACGCGATCCGGTCGTCCATCGCGCCCGCCAGCAACGCCGTCTTCCCGTTCCGCGAATGCCCCACCGCCACGATCCGGCGAGCGTCCACCCGCTTGTCCGTCACGAGGTAGTCCACGCACCGGTGAAAACCCCATGCCCACGCCGCGATCGTCCCGCGGTCCGCCCCCGTCGGCGTCTCCCCGCGCCGCCGCGCCTCCGTCGCGCGCACGCCGTCCGAGACGTCCCCGCGGTCCGAGTCGATGTCCGTGGAGCAGAACGTCGCGAAGGCATGGCCCCGGGCGAGGATGTCCGCGATGGGCCAGTCCATGGCCTGCCCGCCGCGCCCGGCCTCGGTCGCATGGTTGTCCGTGCACCCGGCGCATGACTGGTACAGCCAGCCTCGTGTCAACGGGATGCGCGGGTCCGACGACACCGCGTGGTTCCCGCAGAAGTTCATCGCGAGGAACACGGGAACCCGGCCCCGCGCATCCCGGGGCGTCACCACCATCAGGTCGATCACCGTCGGGTCCGACGCCCCGCACGTGACCCGGACCAGCCGGAGCGTCCCCGCGCCCCCGAGGAAGTCGTCGTGCTCGGCCACGGTCTCGAAGCGCATCCGGCCCGGGCGGCCGGGCAGGTCGCCGTACATGTAGTGCTGGAACAAGGCGCGAAGCTCCGGGCGACGCCGCCGTTCCCAGTCGCGGGCCGACTTCACGCGCTCGCCGGACATGAGGACGAGCGGGTCGGGCAGGCCGGGTTGATCCGGCAACGCGGAGGGTTCCGGGAACGTCGCGGCAAGGGACGCGGCATGGGCCATGGCAAGGGCCGACGCGACGACGCGGGCGCATCCGGCGAGGAAGGGGGATTGCATGGGACACGCCTACCAGCCTTGACCCCGGGAGTGAACCCGGAAACGGCGGCATACGGGGTCCGGGAGCGCGGCGGATCAGGGCTGCCCCATCGGAGCGACGGGATCGAGAAGTCCCCCGAGGGTCGGCGGATTGCTCCGGTGCCGGTTCCCCGATCCCACGCCGGTGAGCCCGCATCGAGGAGTCGCAGGCGATTGGGTTCCTCGGCCAGCTCCCATGTTGGTTTCCGGCGCGATGCCTTGCCTCGCCGTCCCGCGGGCATCCTCGGCGGCATGGCGCGGGCCGCGAGGGCCATTTGTACCCGATCCCGCGACGCCGCGACGCGACCCCAATCCTCGCGTAAGGAGTACGGAAGCTCTCGATCCCCAAGCAGGTGAGTGGCGGCAGGCGGCGTGCCAACACGCGAGGGTAGCGGATCGGCGACCGCGGCATGGGCGCGGGTGGCCTCATCCCAAGTGATCTCGGCGTCCATCTGCCATGAAGCCGGAGGCTTCCCAGCGTGTAGCCGGTGGTCGAGGAGCGAAGCGACGACACCACCGGGG
>CAIYFP010000421.1 GCA_903925515.1 uncultured Verrucomicrobiota bacterium | reverse complement strand
GGCCCCGGGGCACGGCGAGAGGACGGAGCAGACCCGCCGCGGTCTGGGACGGACGACCAACGATGCCCCGGGGCTTTCTTGGCGCAACCCGAAGGGCCGCGGCTCTTTTCGCGTCCCACGTCGTGGCTCGCTCCTCACAGACCGCTGCGGGTATGCTCCGTCCTCACGCCTTGCCCCGGGGCATTCTTGGAGCAACCAAACACCAGCGATTTGTGAGACACGACACTAGCCTGCACGGCACGGCGGCCATGGGGCAACGCGATCAAGGCCCGCACCGATGAGCATCCATGAGCCTTCGCCGCCGCCTCCCGTGCCTGCACCCGCACGGCACGGGGAAGGGATCGCCCCGGGCTGGGCGGCCGCCCCATGGTGGCTGGGCGCGTTGCTGGGGATGGCCGGGGTCGCAGCCTTGCTGGTCCTGTGGCGGAACGAGCCCTCGGGACAGCTCTATTACCCGCGATGCCTGCTATACGTGGCCACCGGCCTGCAATGCCCGGGCTGCGGCATCCTGCGTTCGACGCACGCCTTGATGAACGGGCGATGGGGCGATGCATGGCGGCTCAACCCCTTGTGGGTTTCGCTGCTGCCATGGATGGGCTGGGGGGTCGTGGCGGGCATCCTTCGCGGCATGGGGTTGCGGGCATGGCAGCCGTGGGCACGGCCGTGGGCGATCGGGGTGGTGGCCGGGCTGGGCATGGCCTACGCGGTTGTGAGGAACGTGCCGACCTTGTTGGGCGCGCCCTGATTTTGTCGGTGGCCAGCCACCTTGGCACGGCACTGGCTAGTCATCGGGAGTCCCGGGCCGGGTGGCCCGGGCAAGGTTAGGGTTGTTTGGGTTGAAACGCCGCGTGTTCCCCCGGGAATGCGCGGCGTTTCTTTGTCTTGATCCCTGAATCGGCAGTCGAAGAGGGCCTCAAGGCAAGGACATGGCCTTCCCATCAAGGCCAAGAGGCCCGGTGGCATCCATCCGAGACCTTACCCCCCCCCCATGCGAGGCCTCGCATGGGCCGGTCCGGATGGTAGGCCGGGTGCCATCACCCAGCGGAAACGTGGAAGGACCGTCTCGGCCCGGGCTGGATCACGTCCAGCGGCGGGACGCCGCTGCCACGTTCCATGAGGGCCCGGTGTCAGTGGAGGCGGCCTCCATCCGCTCGGCCCAGCATGGATCGGCGGCAGGATGCCGCCGCGACCCGGCCCTTGACGCTCGGAGGTGCGGCATCCCCGCCGCCGCGCGAGGGAACCCGGCCCACAGCATGGGCCATCCCTCGGGCTCCACCGGTGACTTGGGCTGGTCCCCGCACCCCCTGCCGGTTTTGGGCCGCGCGCTATTTCCTGAAGCCCATGGGCGCCGCTTGCGGGAGCTCGTGGGCGCAAGGCTGGTTGGTGGGGGCGTCGGCATGGCGGTCGGTGGGCTGGACGACGCCGTTCTGGAGCATCCATGCCTCGACCTCGTCGCCGCTGACGTCGGCAAGGATCTTCCCGTTGATTTCCACGCACGGTTGTCGTGTCTGGCCCGTCTTCTCGACCATCTCCTGGAAGCATTCCGGGCGGTTGATGATGTCCCGCTCCTCGAAGGGCAGGTCGTGCTTCTTGAACACCGCGCGCACCCCGGCGCTCCAGCCACACCATGGCTTCAGCCATGCGACGATCGTTGGTTTCTCCATAGCCATTCCGGCAGGGAGCTTGTTCATGACCCCGCGAAGTGCAACCCGCGAACCCGAGCATGCCGGGCATGGATTGCCGCTTTGCCGCCCCGGGTCGCATGGATAGCCTGCCCGCCTCGCACTGCATGAGCACGGCCATATCGCATCGTTTGCAGCCATCATGGGGTCGGCGCCTTCTTGACGCGGTCCCGTTCGGCCTCGGCCAAAGCAAGCCGCGGCACTTCCGGGACATGCTCGGGATCGCGTGGCGCAACCGCGACAATCTCGGGCACGCATGGAAGGTCCTCAGCCGCGGC
Organism: uncultured Verrucomicrobiota bacterium; assembly: GCA_903925515.1. GTDB lineage: Bacteria > Verrucomicrobiota > Verrucomicrobiia > Limisphaerales > UBA9464 > UBA6176. Next base: position 8,813 of record CAIYFP010000421.1, on the reverse strand, counting down.
GTGTGCGACGGCTGCGCGCTCGGCGTGGCGGGGTTCCATGACTGGACGCTGAAGGGGCCGCACCTGTGCATGACGCGGCTGAACCTGCTCCGGCTGAACACGATGCCGGCGTTCGACCCCGGCCGCCTTGCGGACCTTGCGCGGTTGCAGTCCGGGCTGGAACGCGAGCGGGGTGCCGGTCGGCCCGGCTGGGACAACGCCCAGCTCCGGGAGCTGGGCCGCCTGCCGTTCCCCATGGTGCGCGAGGCCAACGCGCCGGGGTTCCAGAGGGTTTCATGGGACGAGGCGCTGGGGCGGCTGGGGCGTCGGATTCGCGCGACGGACCCGCGGCGTCTGGCGTTCTTCGTCACGGCGCGCGGGGTGACCAACGAGGTCTATTACATGGCGCAGAAGGCGGCCCGGTTCCTTGGGACCAACCACGTGGACAACGCCGCCCGCCTTTGCCATGCGCCGAGCACGGGCGCCATGAAGCACGCCGTCGGCGTCGCGGCCAGCACCTGCTCCTACTCCGACTGGTACGGGACCGACCTCATCGTGTTCTGGGGTTCCAACCCGGCGAACGACCAGCCGGTCTCGACCAAGTACCTGCTGGAGGCGCGGCAGCGGGGGACGCGCGTGGCGTTGGTCAACCCGTACATGGAACCGGGCATGCGCCGCTACTGGGTGCCCAGCTCCGCCACCAGCGCCGTCTTTGGCACGCCCATGTCGGACTGGTGGTTCCCCGTGCGGCAAGGCGGCGACATCGCGTTCATCCACGGCGTCCTCAAGGTCCTGATGGCGCGGGGCGGGATGGACGAGTCCTTCGTGCGGAACCACACGAGCGGCTGGGAGGATTTCGCGGCGGCCGTTCGTGCCCATCACATGGCCGACCTCGTGAAGGCGTCCGGCCTGCCCGAGGCGTCCATGGTCGAGTTCGCCGAGTTGCTCATGCGCAGCCGCAACGCGGTCTTCGTCTGGAGCATGGGCATCACGCAGCATGCGTACGGGGCCGACGCCGTCTCCATGGTCCTCAACCTCGGCCTTGCACGGGGTTATGTCGGGCGCGAGAAAACCGGCCTCATGCCCATCCGCGGCCATTCCTCCGTGCAAGGGGGCGCCGAGATGGGCTGCTACTCCACCGCGCTGCCCGGCGGCAAGCCCCTGACGAGGGAGAACATCCGGGCGTTGTCCGACGCCTACGGGTTCGAGGTGCCCGAGTGGCCGGGGTTGACGTCGGTCGAGATGGTCGAGGCGGCGGCGCGGGGCCAACTGGACGTGTTTTACAACGTGGGCGGCAACTTCCTGCGCACGTTGCCCGAGCCCGGGCGGGTCGCGGCGGCGTTGCGCAACGTGCCGGTGCGGGTGCACCAAGACATCCTGCTGGTGGACCAGATGTTCGAGCCGGCGCGCGAGGAAACATGGTTGCTCCCCGCCAAGACGCGCTACGAGCAGGACGACGGCGGGATCGAGACCACCACGGAGCGCCGGGTCGCCTTCTCGCCGGAGATTCCCCGCGAGGTCGGCGAGGCCCGGGCGGAATGGAAGATCCTGCGGGACGTCGCGGCGGCGGCGCATCCCGGGAGGGCGGGGTTGCTGGGCGGCGAGGACGGCTGGCGGCTGCGCGAGGAGATCGCCCGCGTGGTGCCCTTCTACGAAGGCATCCAGCGGCTCCGGAAGACGGGCGACGCCATCCAGTACGGCGGGACGCGCCTCTGCGACGGCGGGGTGTTTCCCACGGCGGACGGCAAGGCGCATTTCAAGGCCGTGAAGGTCCCGGACGAAAGCCTCCGGGCGCTGGGGTTCGCACGGACGGACGGCCCGCCCCGGTTCATGGTCTCGACCCGGCGCGGCAAGCAGTTCAACACGTTGATCTACGCGGAGGTGGACCCGTTGACCGGCGCGCCGCGGGACGCGGTGTTCATGAGCCCGGAGGACGCGGCCCGGCTTGGGCTGGCACGGGGCGACCGGGTGCGCCTGCGCAACGAGACGGGAACGATGGATGGCACGGTGTTCCCGGCCGAGATTGCGCCCGGCAACATGCAGGTGCATTGGCCCGAGGGGAACGTGTTGCTGGCCTCGGGCAAGGTGGACCCCGTGGGGGGCGTGCCCGACTACAACGCGTGGGTGGAAGTGGAGCGCGCTGGATTCACGGCGCCGGGCAACGGGCATCCTGCCGCCCGGAGCGCCGCGGCCACCGACGCCGGGTCAAGGCCGACGACGCGCAGCCGCTTGTGACGCGAGGCCGCGCCGCGCAGGACATGAACCCTCGAACGTCCGACGCCCAGCACCGAGGCAATGTACCGCTCGATGGCCTCGTTGGCCGCCCCATCCACCGGCGGCGCCGCCACCCGCACCTTGATCGCGTCGCCGTGGACGCCCTCGATGGCGTCCTCCCGTGCCCGGGGACGCGCGACCACGGAGACGAGCGTGTCCGCGCCGTCGGGACGGAGGAACGAGGGGAGGTCCATCAGTAGGGAAGGTTGCGGAACACGTAGGGCAGGAGCCCGTACTCCACCCAGTCTGGCATCCCGGGGAGGAGCGGCCGGAGGCCGGGCAGCCCATGGCCTGCCCAGGTGAGGAACGTCCAGTAGAGCGCGAGCGCAAGGATGGGCGAGGCGTCGAGGTGCCCGACGCGCAGGAAGGCAAAGGGACGGCAGAGCTTGATGCCGGCGTTCTGGATGAACTCCCAGAAGGCTTGGTTGCCGAGGTGGACGTAGAGGTGGACGAAGTGAAGGGCGAGCACGGCGCCGACCCACCAGCGCAGGACGCACCATTGCCCGGCTCCCACGACCAACGCCTGCTGCAACAGGTGACGCTCATCCCGCAGCGGGGGAAGGAGACCGTGCCGGGCCGCTACGGGACCGATGCCCAGCCATGTCACCCCGGCCGCCGTGGCGACCAGCAGGAGCAGCAGCCAGCCCGGCCAGCCCGCAAGCCATGGGGCCTGCCGCCGAAGCGCCCGCGTGAGCCCGTCCCGGTCTGCCGGCGCGCGGCTGACGGCAAGGATGCCGGCGAGGCCCGTGTACCAAAACAGCAGCGTGGACAGGAAACCCAGCCCGCTGAACGCCAGCATCCGCACGAACGAATCGCTGCGGAACACGAGCGTGGCCGCGCCCGCGGACCATGCCGGATGCCATGAGAGGCTCGGTCCCATCTGCCGGTAGAGCACGGCCCTCAACGCCAGCAATGCGACCAGCCATGCAAGGTACGGCCAACGCCGGGGCCGATCGACGCCCGCCGCCCGGAGGTTGCCCAGGATGGTGCCCGCCGTGCCCGCGGCCTCCGTGCCGCGAATGCCTCGCCACGAGACCCACATGACGAGGGCCGCGACGTTGAGCAGGAAATCGACGAGGAACATCGCGCGAGGCGGGCCCGGCAAGCCAACGAGGACCGGGCCCGACCCGTTTCCTTACATCATCCGCAGCAGGGTGTCAGCCATCTCGCTCGGGGTCGCCGCCACGCCGATGCCCGCCTTGCGGAAGGCGTCGATCTTGGCCTGCGCGGTGCCCTTGCCGCCGCTGACGATGGCGCCCGCATGGCCCATGCGGCGTCCCGGCGGGGCCGTGGCCCCCGCGATGAATCCCGCCACCGGCTTGGTCCCGTACCGGGCGATCCACTCGGCCGCCTCCTCCTCCGCGGACCCGCCGATCTCGCCGATCATGATGATCCCGTGCGTGTCCGGGTCCGCCATGAACAGCTGGATCACGTCGAGGTGCGACGTCCCGTTGACGGGGTCGCCGCCGATGCCCACGCAGGTGGACTGGCCGACGCCGCGGCAGGTGAGCTGCCACACGGCCTCGTAGGTGAGGGTCCCGGAGCGGCTGACGACGCCCACATGTCCCTTCTTGTGGATGTAGCCGGGGGCGATGCCGATGCGGCAGCCGCCGTGGGAGTTGGGGCCGTCGCCGGGGGTGACCAGCCCGGGGCAATTGGGCCCGACAAGCCGCGTCCGCGAGCCCTGCATCGCGCGCTTCACCTTGATCATGTCGTTCACCGGGATGCCCTCCGTGATGCACACCACGAGGTCGAGCCCGGCATCGACGGCCTCAAGGATGGCGTCGGCGGCGAAGGGGGGCGGGACGAAGATGGCGGAGGCGGTGGCGCCGGTCTGGCGGGCGGCCTCGGCGACGGTGTCGAAGATGGGGACTTGGCCCTCGAAGAGCTGGCCGCCCTTGCCGGGGGTGACGCCGGCGACGAGCTGGGTGCCGTAGGCGAGCGAGAGCTGCGCGTGGCGCGCGCCGAACGAGCCGGTGATGCCCTGCACGAGGAGCTTGGTCTGGGGATGGATGAGGATGGCCATGGCAGTGGAGAGATCGGTGAAGGTGTGGGGCTGAAATGTTCGGTGGGATGGATCAGGCGGCGCGCACGGCCCTGACGATCTTCTGGGCGGCGTCGGCCATGGAGTCGCCGGAGGTGATGGTGAGGCCGGAGTCGGCGAGCGTCTTCTTGCCGGCCTGGACGTTGTTGCCCTCGAGACGCACGACGAGCGGGATGGAGAGCCCGGTCTCGCGCACGGCCTCGACGATGCCCGTGGCGATGACGTTGCAGTCCATGATGCCGCCGAAGATGTTGACGAGGATGCCCTTCACGGAGGGGTCCGAGAGGATGATGCGGAAGGCGGCGGAGACCTGGTCCTTGGAGGCGCCGCCGCAGACGTCGAGGAAGTTGGCGGGGTCGCCGCCGTAGTGCTTGATGATGTCCATGGTGCCCATCGCGAGGCCGGCGCCGTTGACAAGGCACGCGATGTTGCCCTCGAGCTTGATGTAGTTGAGGGCGTGCCGGCTGGCCTCCACCTCGAGCGGGGATTCCTCGCCAAGGTCACGCATCGCGGCGATGTCGGGGTGGCGGAACAGGGCGTTGTCGTCGAGGCCGACCTTGGCATCGACGGCGACGATGGCCTGCTTGCCGCCGGGACCCTCGACGATGCAGAGGGGGTTGATCTCCACGAGGGATGCGTCGCATTCCCACCATGCCTTGTACACGGCGGCGACGAGCTTGCAGGCCTGGTTGAAGAGGTCGCCCTTGAGGCCGAGGGCCGAGGCGACCTTGCGCGCTTGATAGGGCATCAGCCCCACGGCGGGATCCACGTGCTCGCGCACGATCTTCTCCGGGGTGCGGGCGGCAACCTCCTCGATGTCCATGCCGCCCTCGGTGCTGGCCATGATCAGGGGGCGGGACGTGGCGCGGTCGAGGAGCACGGCGAGGTAGAACTCGCGGACGATGGTCTCCGCGGCGGCCACGAGGAGGGTCTGGACGACGCGGCCGTCGGGTCCGGTCTGCTTCGTGACGAGGGTCTTGCCCAGCATGTTGCCGGCGATGTCCACGGCCTCGGCAAGGGAGCGGGCGAGCTTCACGCCGCCATGGAAGCCGTGCTTGAAGGTGCCCTTGCCGCGGCCGCCGGCGTGGATCTGGGACTTGATGACCAGGGTGGAATGACCGGCGGCAAGGAGGCGCTCGGCGACGCTCCTCGCTTCATCGACGGTCTTGCAGGGCTCGCCGGCGGGCACGGCGACGCCGTGCCGGGCGAGGAGTTGCTTGGCTTGGTATTCGTGGATGTTCATGGGAGAGGGGCTGGGGCGTGTCGAATGCCGGACGGGCCGCGTGGGCGGCCCGTGCCGGCGTCATGGACGCAGTCGGCTAGCGCTCGGCGACGGGCTTGACCGCGAGCCCCACGGGGCCGGTGTAGATGGACTGGGGGCGGATCAGGCGGTTGTCGGCGAGCTGCTCGAGGACATGGGCCGTCCAGCCGCTGGTCCGCGCGATGGCGAAGATGGGCGTGAACAGGTCCGTGGGGATGCCGAGCGAGTAATAGACGGTGGCACTGTAGAAATCGACGTTCGCATGGAGGTTCTTCTTGCTGAGCATGAGCTCGGCGATGCGCTCGGACATCTGGATCCACTTGGGCTCGCCCAGCTTGGAGGAGAGGACCTGGGCCATCCGCTTGAGATGGGGGGCGCGCGGGTCGAGCACCTTGTACACCCGGTGGCCGATGCCCATGATCTTGCGCTTGTGGGCGAGGCATTCATCGACGTAGGCATCGACGGCGTCGAGCGACCCAATTTGCTGGAGCATCTTGATCACGCCCTCGTTGGCGCCGCCGTGAAGCGGACCCTTGAGCGTGCCGATGGCGGACGTGATCGCCGAGTACATGTCGCTCTGCGTCGCGATCGTCACGCGGGCGCTGAACGTGGACGCGTTCATGCCGTGGTCCGCGTGGAGCACGTAGCACATGTCCATCGTGCTCTCCTTCTCCGCCGACGGCCGGACGCCGTCGATCATGTACAGGAAGTTGGCCGCCTCGCCGAGCGCGGGGTCCGGCGCGACGAGGGGCAGGCCGAGCCGGGCACGGTGGAAGTACGCGGTGATGACGGGGATCTGCGCGACGAGCCGGAAGGCCTTGCGCCGTTGCGCGTCCATCGTGTCGTTGTCGGCGGTCGTGTCGTAGCAGCCAAGGGCGGACACGCCGGTGCGGATGGCATGCATCGGGGCGGTGTCCTTGGGGAGGCGGGTGACGAGGTCGATGACGCCTTGGGGCAGGTCGCGGAACCCCACGAGCGTGGCCTGGATCTCGGCCAGCTCGGCGGCGTTGGGCAGGCGGTTGTAGTAGAGCAGGTGCACGACCTCCTCGTAGCTCACCCGCCCCGCCAGCTCGTCGATGTTGTACCCACAGTAAATCAACTGCCCCACGTCGCCCCGCACGTCGCTCAGGCGCGTGTGCGCCGCGACGATGCCCTCCAGTCCCTTGGTGAAATTGGCGTTGGTTTCTGCGGTGCTCATGGTCTCCTTCAATGCTGGTCCGGTGCGCGCTTCGTCGTGATCCGGGAAGGAGTGGCGTGCGGCCTCGTGCCCGCCATCGCGTTCCCGGGCCACAGCTTGCCCCGATGCGCGTCCTTTGCAAAGCATGGGTTTCCGGACAGCTTGCGCCCATGCGCGTCTCGGTGGTCATCCCGGCCTACAACGAGGAACGCCTCCTCCCGGGGACGCTCCAAGCCCTCGGCGTTGCCCTCGCCCCGCTCCATGCCGCCGGTTGGGCGGCCGAGGTCGTCGTGGCCGACAACAACTCCACCGACGCCACGGCGCGGGTTGCCCGGGAAGCCGGGGCACGGGTCGTCTTCGAGCCCATCAACATGATTTCCCGCGCGCGAAACGCCGGCGCGGCCGTGGCGACCGGCGACTGGCTGGTTTTCCTGGACGCGGACTCCACGCCGTGCGCCGGCCTGTTCGGCTCCCTGATGGACGCCATCCGCTCGGGCCGTTGCTACGCGGGCGGCTCGACGCTCCGGCTTGACGGGGGCGGGCTCGCCGCGGCCGCCGTCGCGGGCGGGTGGAACCTCCTCAGCCGCCTTGCCCGCCTGCCGGCGGGGTCCTTCTACTTCGTCGATGCCGCCGTGTTCCGGGACGTGGGCGGCTTCCCCGCCGACGTGTACGCGGGGGAGGAGATCGAGCTTTCGCGCCGGCTGCGCCGGAGCGCCCTCGTGCGGGGTCGCGGGCGCGTGATCCTTGCGTCGCACCCGTTGCTCACCTCGGCGCGGAAGGTGTCGTTGTACACCCCCGGGGAGCTCCTTGCCTTCTGGGCGCGGGCGATGCTTCGGCCGCGCGCAACCCTCAGGCGGAGGGACGCATGCGCGATCTGGTACGACGGGCGCCGTTGAGCACGGCACGAACGCACGAAGGGACTCATGAAAACGGGAATGAACGCACGGTGCCGGCGCGCGGGATTCACCTTGGTCGAGCTCCTGGTGGTGATCGCGATCATCGCCATCCTTGCCGGGATGTTGCTGCCGGCACTGGGCAAGGCGAAGGGGCGTGCCCTCAGGATCCAGTGCCTCGGGAACTACCGCCAGCTTGGCATGGCGTGGCTCCTGTACATCGACGACCACCATGACTGGATGCCGCCCAACGAGACGCTGTCCACCGGCGGCCGCGCCGGGCTCAACGCCAGCCCGCGGACATGGGTCGCCGGCAACGCCTACACCGACGCAAGCGCCACCAACGTCCAGCGCGGCATGCTGTTCCCGTACAACCGGTCCGTCGCCCTCTACCGTTGCCCCGCCGACCGGTCCACCGTCCGCGACCATGGCCGCGTCCGCCGCTTCAGGTCCGTCTCCATGAACGCCTACATGAACGACGAGCCGGACCCCTCGGACCGCACCTGCTGGCATCGGCTCTCGCAGGTCAAGGACCCGCCCCCAAGCGTCGCCTTCGTCTTCATCGACGAGCACGAGAACAGCATCGAGAACGCACGCTTCGTCCTGACCCAGCCCGGTGACAACCGCTGGATCGACTTCCCCGCCGCCCGGCATGACCTCGGGCCCGCGCTCTCGTTTGCCGACGGCCATGCGGAGGTGTGGCGGCTCGTCTCGCCCGCCACGCGTCGCATCGCCCAGATGCCCCCATGGATCCAGAACCAGTCCGTGCGCGGCGACGACGCGGACCTCCGTCGCTTCCATTCGACGGTGCCAAGGCTGCCGCTGTAGCGGAGGGATCGGTGGCCCACCCGGGCCCTTGGCCGCGCCGTTGCCGGTCGGTCGTGGTTGCCGGATCCGCCCCCGCGCATCCCACGTCCTTCTCCCGTCACGGCCCGGCAAACCGGGGAGGAATCATGGAGCAAGTCCCTTCCCAAATCCTCGCGTAAGGAGTACGGAAGCTCTCGATCCCCATGCAGGTGAGTGGCGGCAGGCGGCGTGCCAACACGCGATCGTAGCGGATGGGCGACCGCGGCATGGGCGCGGGTGGCCTCATCCCAAGTGACCCCGGCGTCCATCTGCCATGAAGCCGGAGGCTTCCCAGCGTGTAGCCGGTGGTCGAGGAGCGAAGCGACGACACCACCGGGG
>CAIYFP010000420.1 GCA_903925515.1 uncultured Verrucomicrobiota bacterium | reverse complement strand
CGCCAGGGTCACTTTGGATGAGACCACCCGCGCCCATGCCGCGGTCGCCCATCCGCTACCATCGCGTGCTGGCACGCCGCCTGCCGCCACTCACCTGCTTGGGGATCGAGAGCTTCCGTGCTCCTTGCGCGAGGATTTGGGCGCGGCCTGGATCCCCGCGTCAGCCGTTCTTGGGAGCCCGGTTCTCTCTTCACGCGGCCCTGCCGGAGGGTGGATCCAGCAGGATCTCTTCGTGGCTTCGTGGCTTCGTGTGATCAAAAAACAGCGTCTCGTTCGGCGATCCTGCGGGTGAGGAAGCTGGGAATGCCTCACACGAAGATCAGGGCCAAGGCGGGCCTTGGTTGATTGGGCCAGTGAAACCTCGCCGGTCGGCCAACCGGCGGTTTCCTTGGTAGACACGAAGAAGGCAGGCGCGTGGGTGCTCAAGAGGGCGTTCATCCCATCCGCGACGACGGCGTGTTGGCACGCAGCCCGCCGCAACCCGCCCGCTTGCGGATCGCGGGCCTCCCCTCCTCCTTGAGTGGGGATTTGGGCGCGGGCGAAAGCCTCGTGGAGAGGCCATGGCGCCATGCTGGGACCTGGGCGGCGGGTCGAGAGGCCGGGCGCGGCATGGAACCCGTGCTTGCTACCCCGGCGAACCCCCATAGGATGCGGCGGCGATGATTTCGCAGCTCCAGCAGTACTTGCCCGTCCTGATCTTCCTCCTTGTGGCGGTTGGCTTCGCCGGCGGCACGCTGGCCTTCTCGGTGATCGCCGGGAAGACGGGTCGGCGGACCAAGGTGAAGGATTCGGCGTACGAGTGCGGCATGCTTCCCGAGGGCCACGGCTCCGCGCGTCTGTCCGTGAAGTTCTACTTGGTGGCCCTGCTGTTCGTGCTCTTCGACATCGAGGTGGTGTTCATGTACCCGTGGGCCGTCACCTACCGCGAGATGCTGAAGACCGACGCGGCGCTTGTGCTGGGCGGGATGCTCTCCTTCCTCGGGATCCTCTTCGCGGGCTACTTGTATGCGCTCAGGAAGCGCGCCTTCGACTGGAAACGTTAAGTTGATGATGCCGGGTTCCTGTCCCCTGAACCACTCCAAGTCGCGCGTTCGCCGCGCACCTTCTTCATGCCTGTCCCCATCCAGTTCGGAACCAGCGGCTGGCGCGGCCTGATTGCCCGCGACTTCACCTTCGACAACGTCCGCGTCGCCGCCTGCGGCGTCTCGCAGTGGTGGCGGGCCGAGCTGGACCGGCCGGGCTCCCCAATCCATGGGCGCAAGCCCGTGGTGATCGTCGGCCATGACACCCGTTTCCTCGGCCGCGAGTTCGCCTTGGCCGTGGCGGAGGTCCTGTCCGCGTCCGGGCTCCAGCCTTGGCTGTGCGAGCGGGACACGCCCACCCCGGTGATCGCCCATTCGATTCGCAAGCGCCGGGCGATTGGCGGCGTCAACATGACCGCCAGCCACAACCCCGCCGAGTACCAAGGGTTCAAGTTCTCCCTCCACAATGGCGCCGGCGCCCCCCCCGAGGTCACCCGCGAGGTCGAGGCCAACATCCGCAAGCTGCAGCAGGACGGCTGGACCTTCCATGGCGCCATCGCCGGGACCTATCCCTGCAAGACCTTCAATCCCGCCCCCGACTACTTCGCGCAGGTCCGGCGCCTCATTGACTTCGACGCGATCCGGAGGGCCCGGCTCAAGGTCGCGGCCGAGTTCATGTACGGCACGGGGCGCGGCTACCTCGACACGCTGCTCGAGGAGGATGGCGGCGCACGCGTCCTTCGGTTCCATGACACGCTGAACCCCTCCTTCGGCGGCCACCATCCCGAGCCCAACGAGGAAGGCATGTCGGAGGCGCGCCAAGCCATCCTCGCGGGCAAGGCGCAGATCGGACTCGGCCTGGATGGCGACGCCGACCGGTTTGGCATCGTGGATCGCGACGGGACATGGCTTGCGCCCAACCAAGTCCTTGCGCTGGCCCTGCATCACCTTCGCAAGAACCGCGGCTGGACCGGCGCCGTGGTGCGCACCGTGCCCACCAGCCACCAAGTGGATGCCGTTGCCCGCCTCCTCGGCGTGCGCGTCCATGAAACCCCCGTTGGCTTCAAGTACATCGGTGCCCTCATGGAATCCGAGCCCATCATCGTGGGCGGCGAGGAATCGGGCGGGCTGAGCGTCAAGGGCCACGTGCCCGAGAAGGATGGCATCCTTGCTTGCCTCCTCATGGCCGAGCTCGTCGCCGTCGAGCGCCGGCCCTTGGGCGCCGTGCTGGCGGAGCTCGCGGGGAAGGCGGGCGAATTCCACACGGGCCGGATCAACGTGGCGGTGCCCGCCGCCCGGAAGGAGGCGCTGCTCGAGCGCCTTTCGCGTGGATTGGAACGGTTTGCCGGCAAGCCCGTGCGCGAGTTCATCACCAAGGACGGCTTCAAGTTCGTGCTCCCGGACGACGAATGGGTCGCGTTCCGGGCCTCGGGCACCGAACCCCTGATCCGCTGTTACCTCGAGGCCAAGTCCCCGGACGGCCTCCGCAAGCTCGCCGCCGCCGCCCGGAAGGTTCTGGCGGCGTAGCTCAGGGCCCCGGCCGCCGCCCCAGCCGATCCAGCAACTCGCGCCCGACCGGAATCTCGGGACGTTCCTTGGCGAGACGTTCCAGCATCACCCTCCCCGAGCCCGGGACCTGCTTCTCCTTGGCCAGCGCCTGCTCCACCAAGTGGCTGTAGGCAGACGGAAAGTCCGCGCTTTGCCCGATGCTCCGCCACATCGCCGCCTGCGCCTCCTCCGCCCGTCCGCCGATCCATGCGTCGAGCCCCCTCAGGTACGAGTCCCGCGCCCGCCGCATCCTGTCCCATCGCTCGCCGGAACCCCGGTCCCCCGATGCCCATGACGGCATGGACGCGGACGCCGTTTCCAACCACCCCAGCAAGCTGGATCGCGCGTCCTCCCGCGCCCCCGACGCCCCCCGGGCCGCGCTCCAGAGCACGGCGGGCCGGTCATCCGTGTTCTCGCCGGGCGCCGGCATGGAAAGCAACGAAAGCGGTCCAAGCCAGCAACCCCAGAACTGCCACGCATCCGCAAGGCCACATCGCGCAAGCGCGTCCCGGAGCGATCCCCGCCCTCCGACGCGCCGCGTCCATTCCGCCGGGCTGGGGGGCTGCCCGCCATGGACGAGCCCCACCACGGGCGTGTCGAGCGACGTCCAGCGCAGGAGCCATGCGTCCGACCCCGGGAAAACCTTGAGCCATGAGGCCACCACCATGGCCCGCGAGCGTGCGTCGAGCTGGAACCATGGCAGCCATTGGCACGCGACGCCCCCGGGCGTCAGCCGCCCCCGCATCGCACGGAAATGCTCCTCCGTGTAAAGCCATGCCGCCCCGTCGCGCTCGGGGTGGAACAGGTCGCCCATGATCACGTCGAAGCGGGGCCCCGGCGCCCGGAGGTACCGTCTCGCGTCCGCCGTGACCACCTCGCTCCGCGGGCCCATGGAATTCTCCGGCGCAAACTCGCCAAGGACCCGCACCACCTCCGGCACCAGCTCGACACCCACCGCACGAACCTCCGGATGCGCCCGCGCCCCGGCCATCGTCATCCCCGTGCCCACCCCGAGGAACAAGGCCGAGCCCGGGGACGGATGCAGGATCAACGGCAGGTGGGCCTGGCGCTCCGCCACGCTCGCCGTCCCCGTGCCACCCATCGACATCCGATGGTTCACCATCAACGTCCGGCTCCGATCCGGCCACCGCCAGACCTCCACCGTGTCCGACATCCCGACGACCCGGCGGACACGTTGGACGCCGGGCGGCATGACGGAGGGGTCGAAGCGCGGCGCCAGCGCCACGGCGGCCAGCGCAAGCCCGGATCCTGCCCATGCCAACCTGCGGACGCGCCGCGTTTCCTCCTTCAGGGCAAGGAACAGCGCCAGCCCGAGTGCCATGGCCAACAACCCCGTCCATGCGCCGCGATCCCCCAGCCACGGGACCGCGACCGCCCCAAGCAAGGCGGGAGCCGCCGACGCCCCGGCGAGATTCCACCCCCATGCCTTGCCGGAATCCATGCCCGCCGCCATCGCGCGCTCCATCCCGCCCACCAACCATGCGGCGCTCGCCGCCGCCATCGGCGCCACGCCCACCGCCACCAAGGCCCCCTCCATCAGGCATGTTTCCCAGAAGCCCGCGTTCCCCGCGGCGGACGTCAGCCATCTCCCCCCCGCCTCGATGCAACATCCCCCCGCGGCCATCGCCGCAACCCACAGCAACCCCAATCCCCTCGCTGTCCATCCTCGCGTCCACGGCGCCGCGCCCCACGCGGTTCCCCCAAGCCAACCCCCCAGCACCCACGCCATCGAATAGACCGTCCCGCCCATGACCGGGGCCAACACACGGACGGTCACCACCTGCAATCCCATGCCCAGCAGGCCGCCGAGAAGCAACCATGGCACCAACGTCCCTCCCTGCTCCGAGGCCGGGTGGATGCGGCGGGGGCCCCGGGTCTCCTGCACCGCCGCGTTGACTTCCGGCGACTTGCCCCGCCCATCAGGGCTCGTCGGGCTCGTCGGGCTCGCGCCCCGGCCCGCAAGCCATGCCATCCACCCCGCCGCCATGCTGCCCGCCGCCGCCATGCACGTTGCGCCGGCCATGCCGAACGCCGGTTGCAGCCATGTCATGGCCAACGCCACGCCCATCATCGAGCCCAGCGCGTTCCATGCGTACAACGCCCCCACATGGCCGCCACTCCTCGTCCCTTGCGGGTCGCAAAGGATGCCCATGGACCGCTCGAAGGCGGCGAACGTGGAGCCCAGCAGGAAGGCTCCCGGGAACACCCCCATGATCCCCGCCCCCAGCGAAACCCATGCATGGCGCACCGCCCCAGGCTCCGTCCCGATCCAGCCCACCGACCCTTCCCCCAGCCAGCCCAGCAGGGGCACGGACGCCAAGGCCCATGCCGCCCCCAAGGCCTGCAACGCCGTCGCCCAAAGCCATGGGCAAGGCGAACGCCGAACCTGGCCCGAGAGAATCCATGCCCCGGCCGTCCACCCCGCGAAGCATGCGGTCGTCGCCGACAACGTCGCGGGCCATTCATGCCCCATCGCCACCGCCAGCCGCCTCGACCCAGTCAGTTGCAACGCCATGGCCGATGCGCCCGACAGGAAGGCACCGGCCTGGATCCATGCCCGAGACACGCGCCTTTGTTGTCCGGAAGCCCCGGCCAATGCAAAGGAACATTCGTTGCTCACCGCCCACGGCTCACCGCCCGCCAAACCCTCAGCACCTCCGTCGCAGACCATGCCTGGGCGTCGCAACCCCGGTGCACGTGCGGCGCATCCCCGTCCAGCACCTCGGGCAACTGCCCCACGCACCCCTCGTCCATCAGGCCCGCCATCGACCCGAGGTACGCCCGCGCCGCCGCGCGCGCGGCCTCGTTCCCCGGATACGCCTTCACCAGCGCCTCGCAAAACGCCGGAAACGTCCATGTCCAGGCCGTCCCGTTGTGATAGGCCGGCTTTCGCCGCGTGTCCTCGTCGCCCTCGTACCGCGACCAATAGGGCCTTGCAGGGTCATTCAAGAGCCGCCCGTCCGCGCCGTGGATGGGCAAGGGCGGCGTCGTGGGCAACGGCGCCAACGACCGCAAGGCACCCGGCACCACAAGGTGCCGACGCGACGCCTCCACCACCCGGCGGGCACGCTCGCCCGTCACCACGTCCAGCGCGACCGCCATCAGGCCGTTGCTCCGGAGCGCGTCCGAAGGCGCCGCCGTCCTTGCGGGGCGCCCCTCGCCCGCCATCAGGCAGTCCGCCAGCCACCCGCGATCCTCCAGCCAGAACCACGCCTCAAACGACTTCTCCGCTCGCCGCGCAAGGTCCGCCCATGGCTCGCCACGCCCGTCCCATGGGGCCATCCCCAGCCGGGCGAGCTGGCGAAGCAACCGGATCCACAATGCCTGGATCTCCACCGGGTACCCCTCGCGCGGCGTCCCCGCCGGATGGTTCGTGTCCATCCACGTGAAATGCCCCGGGCTCCACACCAGCCCGGACGCCCCATCCACCCGGATGCCGTTCGGCGTTCCCGCCAGGTAGCCGGACGCAATCGAGCGCAGCACGTCCGACAAGGTCCGTCCTTGTCCATCCACGATCGTGCCGTACAGCGCAGCCGCGTCCCCCGCCAGACTCCCGGCAAGCTCCTCCGCCACGATCCCCAGCCAAAGCGGCGCGTCGCTTGTGTCCCGGTTCGTCGCGTTCTCGCCATGGATCGAGTTCGGCAGCGTCCCGTCCTTCTCGAACCGTGCGAACGTCACCAGCAGGTCGCGGACCTCCGACGCCATGCCGCCCGCCAACAGGCCTCGTGCCGCAATCAGCGAGTCGCGGCCCCAGTCAAGGAACCATGGGTAGCCCGCGATCACCGTCCGCGTGTCGTCTCGCCTCGCCACGAACGCCTGCGCCGCCTGCACCCAATGACGCCCGAACCAGTCGTCGGCCGGGAGGCCTGCCCGCTCCCTCGCCACGTGCACCTGGTGCAACCGTCCCGCCACGAACCCCGCCACCACCGACGGCGCCGGGTCCTCCTCCTCGGCCGTCACGACGCAATGCACGCTTTCCCCGGCCTCCAACGGCAGTTCAAACCAGCCCGGCGACCATGCGTCCCCGCTCCCTGCCATCCCGCGCGTCGCCTCCACCGCGTGCGGCAACCCCTCGCACCATTCCGGCTGCGGATGGTAGCTCCCCGCGTCCGCCCATGCCCTCAGCCTGCGACCCGGCGCGGGCGCAAACTCAAAGCCCGCCCGCCCCTCCAACGGCCGCGTGCAGGACCCGAAATGATGCTCCGCCGCGCCATGGCGCCGCGTCTCCCAGTGGAAGTTCCGGTCCTCAAGGTCGATCCGCACCGTCAGCCGGACATCCGCCCCATTCGGCAAGGGGCGCCCCACCCCGGGATGCCCCGCCGCTCGCGAGAACTGGAGCACGACCGTGTTGCTGCCCTCCGGCATGTCCGCCACCAGTCGCACCTCCACCGCCCGGCCGTCGCCCGCGTTCGCCACGAAACGCCACAATGCCGGCGGGCCCGCCTCGAACCCCGCGAGGTTCCCCATGTCCAGCGCCGTGATGAACCCGTCCGCGTTGATCCATGCACGCAGCCGCTTCGCCAGCACGTGCCGGTCCACCGGTACCCTTGCATGCAGGTTCGCGCCCAGCAGGCAGTCGTACTTCGACGTGACCCGCCCCAGGTCGATCCCAAGGCGAGCCATGCCGCCGCGGCCGTTCGTCATTAAGGCCACCGGCCCATGGAACGTCGGTGCCGGAATCCCCCGCCGGGGGGACGGCTCCGCCTCAAGGAACAAGACTTCCCCCTCCACGCAACCAGCCTCCCATGACGGCTCCAGCACCAAACGATGCCTCCCATGCATGGGCAGGGAAACAAACGCGGCCACGTGCCGGCCCCCGGCCTTGACCGACTCCGCCACGCGCCACTTCCCCCCGTTCAACGGCATCAACCGCGCCCGAAATGCCCCGTCGTGCGACACCATCAGCCAGT
Organism: uncultured Verrucomicrobiota bacterium; assembly: GCA_903925515.1. Classification (GTDB taxonomy): domain Bacteria; phylum Verrucomicrobiota; class Verrucomicrobiia; order Limisphaerales; family UBA9464; genus UBA6176. Next base: position 13,089 of record CAIYFP010000420.1, on the reverse strand, counting down.
GCGACGGCGGCACCAGCGTGACGCGCGTCGCGTCCGCCGACGACCATTCCACCACCGCCGGGTAGCCGCCTGCGCCGGGCACGCCCGAGGCAAGGAACCCCGCCGGGCACGCATCGACGCGACGTGCCAGCTCCTGCCATGGCACGTCCGGCACCACGGGGGCGTCATGGCAGGCGTTCCACGCCGCCAACCCCCAGTCCGCGCGCGCCCTCGCCTCGCGGTACGCCTCCCCCGCAAGGCCCCGTGGCCTCGCCTGCGCCGCAAGGCAATGGACCCCGCCCGCCCCCACCCGCAGCTCCACCTTGCCTGCCGCCTCCACCACGACGACCGCGGCCGGACCAGGCTCCACCAACGCGATGTCCACCGTCGGACGGCCCATCGCCTCCCACTCGGACGCCTCAATTTGCACGGATGCCGGCCCATCAAAGTCGCCGTTCACCAGGACAAGGCACGTGTCCAGCCCCTCGGCCGAGTCCCGGCGCAAGGCCACCACCCGCGCCCCGGGAGGATCAACCCGCGACAACCGCGCGCCGTCGAAGAAGCAAGGATGCTCCCGGAGCAGCCGCGCAAGCCGCGCCAGCTCGTCCACGAGGTTCACGGGGTTGCCCCAGCGCAGGCCCCGTGCCGAGTGCACGTTCACGCGCTCCGTCGCGCACCATTCCACCCCGTTCGTGTAGCCAAACGCCCCGTGCAGGCTCGCCAACGCATGCAGCCGGTTCCGGTGCAGCGACCACCGCCTCCCCTCCGCCGTCAGCGGCGCATGCAAGCCCTCGCCCCGGGCCGCAAGGCGCGTGTTGTCGTGCGTCTCGCTGTAGTGCACCAGCGTCCCGTGCCGCTCCGACGTCCGCAATGCATGCGCAAGGTACCCGCCGATGTCGCCCGGGCCGAAGTTCTGGAACAACTCGCTGTACGCCCATTGCATCCCCCCGCCGGTCAGCAACGCGTCGGTCGCCTCCCACGAGCCACCCAGCCCCTCCAGCAGGAACACCGTGTCCGGGAACTCCTGCCGCACGCGCGCCGTGATGTACTGCCACACCGGCAACGGAACCTTGTAGCCCGCGTCACACCGGAACGCGTCCACGCCCCGCCGGCACCACGTCAGGAACACTCGCGCAAGGTAGTCCCACAACGCCACGTGCCGCTGGTCGAACTCCACAAGGTCCTCCCAAACCGTCCCCCATGCCCCGGGGCTGTGGAACGTCCCGTCCGCCCCGCGCAGGAACCATTCCGGGTGGTCGTTCCATTCCCGGCTTCCCCAGCCCGTGTGGTTGATCACGAGGTCCAGCATCAGGCGCCCGCCCCGCGCATGGATGCCCCGCGCTAGCTCCTCGAATTGCTGCACCCCCGTCGTCCGACGGTCGAACTCGACCAACGCCGGGTCGATCGCGGCAAGGTCCTGCGCCGCATACGGCGACCCCGCACGCCCAAACCTCGCGAAGGTCGTCGGCACCGGGCTCACCGGCAGCAGGTGCACGATGCGCGCCCCCAGCCGCTCCATGATGTGCGGCAGCTCACGGCCCAGCGCCCTCAGCGTCCCGCCCGGCGGAATCACCGTCCAGCCCCCCGCGTCCAATGCACGCAACTCCGGATGCCCATGGTCCGCCGCCGTCGTCTCCCGCGACCGCGACCATGCCCCGAACATCCGCGGAAACGCGCAGTAGATGACGTTGCCGGTCCGCGTCCATGACGGATGCACCGAAACCCCAAAGTCCGCCCCGTGCGGCCAGTGCTGGAACCCCCTCTCGTCGATGGCGAACGCCTTCGCATGGAAATACCCCACCTCCGTCAGCGGCAACACCAGCCGGGCCTCGCCCTCCCCATGGCCTTCCATCACGAGATCCCGCCACGACGCCCCCGCCAACGGCACCTTCTCGAAGTGCGACCGGACGATCTCCTCACGAAGTCGCATGGCGCGCCCGATGTTCGTCCGGAGCCTCGCCTTCCACCCGGGCGGCACGCCACGAAGGCGGAACTCGATGCAGTCGCCCACGTGCCGCACCGCGCGGTCGCCGGTCGAGGGTACCATGAAGAGGCCAGCCATTGTCGCTCGCGCCGATCCTGTTCGCCCGGCCGCCCCCGCGCCAACCTTCATCTCTCGGGCCGGGCGATTCCAGACACGAGGCAAGCAACACGTCCATGTGGCCCTTGGCACCCGCCCGTCGCCCCGTCCCAAGAAACCTGTTGCTGGAGGACGGAATTGCTGGGCAACCTCTTCCCGCTAAGTCGGGACGTGGCTCAGCCTGGTAGAGCGCTTGGTTTGGGACCAAGATGTCGCAGGTTCAAATCCTGTCGTCCCGACCACTCCTTTCCCTTCCTGAGGTTCCGGGGAAGGCCCGGGAAACGGTCCGAGACGGGCTATGCGCGGGGACACATGGGAACGTTCCCTCCCAAGGCTTGCCTCGCTCGGGGCGCCATGGGCAATCCCCATGGCCTAGGCGAGCAACTCCTTCACCACGCGCGCCTCCTCCACGCCGGTCAGGCGGGCGTCGAGTCCTTGGACGCGCACGGTGAAACGGTCGTGCCGGTATCCCAGCAAATGGAGCACCGTGGCGTGGAAGTCGCGGATATGGACGGGATTCTCGACGACGTTGTAGGAGAAGTCGTCGGTCTGGCCATGGATGACACCGCCCTTGGACCCGCCGCCGGCCATCCACATGGTGAAGCAACGCGGATGGTGGTCGCGGCCGTAGTTGTCACGCGACAGCCCGCCTTGGCTGTAAATCGTGCGGCCAAACTCGCCCCCCCAGATGATCAACGTGTCTTCGAGGAGCCCGTGCCGCTTGAGGTCATGGATCAACCCGTAGGTGGCCTGGTCCACGTCCATGGCTTGCGACGCCATGCGCCCGGTGAGGTTGCCGTGGTGGTCCCAGTTGTTGTGGTAAACCTGGACGAAGCGCACGCCGCGCTGGACGAGGCGTCGCGCCAGCAGGGCGGTGTAGGCGAACGAACCCGGCTTGCGGGCCTGCTCCCCGTAGAGCCTGTACGTGCTCTCCGGCTCGTCCTTCACATGGGTGAGGTCGGGCACGCTGGCCTGCATGCGGAAGGCCATCTCGTATTGCTGGATCCGGGTGTGCGTCTCCGGGTCGCCCACGGCCGCGTAGTGGATCTCGTTGAGCCTGCGAAGGCCGTCGAGCTGGCGACGACGGACGCCCGATGAAATGCCGCCGGGATTGTTGAGGAACAGGATGGGGTCGCCCTGGGAACGGAACGAGACGCCGGCATGCTCGCCCGGGAGGTAGCCGGGGGACCAAAGCCGCGCGGAGATGGCCTGGAGTTGCTCCTTGTTGCTGGGCTCGGCGACGAGGACGACGAAGGCGGGGAGGTTCTCGTTGAGGGAACCCAGCCCGTAGCTGGCCCATGAACCAAGGCAGGGACGCCCCGTGACCATGTTGCCCGTCTGCATCGCGCTGATGGCGGGCTCATGGTTGATCGCCTCCGTGTGCATCGAACGGATGAAGGCCATGTCATCGACGCACCGGGCGGTCCATGGAAGGACCTCGGACACCCACATGCCGGACTGCCCGTGCCGGGCGAACCGGTACTTCGAGGGGGCGATGGGGAACCGTGACTGCCCGGACGTCATCGTGGTCAGGCGTTGCCCCTGTCGCACGGAGTCGGGCAAGTCCTTGTCGTACCACTTCGTCATCTCCGGCTTGTAGTCGAAGAGGTCCATCTGGGATGGACCGCCGACCATGTGGAGGTAGATGACGTGCTTGGCACGGGGCCGGAGATGGGTGGGCACGGCGCCGGTGTCGGCGGCAGCGAGCAGGGACCGGGTACCGCCCGCGAGATGGGCGAGTGCGGCGGTGCCGAGAAGGTTGCGGCCTCGCGCGAAGAACTGACGCCGGTTCAGGTTCCGATCGAACTCGTTGAGGAAGCTCATGGCACCTTTCAGGTGGGATGTGAGGGGGGGTCGCGTCGGGCTACTTGCTGAGGAACTCGTCGAGGTTGAACACCTGGTTCACGACGAGGGTCAGGGCGGCGAAGTCAGCGGGTGGAAGCATGGGGTCGGGCGCGGACTCCCCGTGCCCGAGCAGTTCGGCGGCCTCCTGCGGATGGCCTGCGTAGTGCGAGCGCATGTCGTTCCATGTGGAGCGAATGACGTCGGCCTCGGCCGGGGTGAAGGGGCGACCGAGGGCACGTTGGGCAAGCCGGGCGATGATCTGGGGCTGGTTGCCGCCGCCGGAACGCAGGAGGTCCTGGGCGAGCACGCGCGCGGACTCGACGAAGGTGACGTCATTGAGCGTGGCAAGGGCCTGGAGGGGGGTGTTGGTGCGCTCGCGCCGGACCGAGCAGACCTCGCGGCTGGGGGCGTTGAAGGTATCCATCATGGCCGGGGGCGCGGCGCGCTTCCAAAACGTGTAGAGGCTGCGCCGGTAGAGGGCGTCGCCCCGGTCGCGTTGGTACCGCCTGGTGTTGCTCTCGGGCATGGCGACGGCCTCCCACACGCCATCGGGCTGGTAGGGCTTCACGCTGGGGCCGCCCACCTTGGGCTGGAGGAGGCCGGAGACGGCAAGGGCATGGTCGCGCAGCATCTCGGCGTCCATGCGGAAGCGCGGGCCGCGGCTGAGGAAACGGTTCTGCGGGTCCTTCTCCAGCTTGATGGGCGTCACCACGGCGGACTGATGGTACGTGCTGGAGGTGACCATCAGGCGGAAGAGATGCTGCACGTCCCAGCCGCTCTCGATGAACTCCACGGCGAGCCAGTCGAGGAGGGCTTGGTTGGAAGGATGGTCGCCCACGACGCCGAAGTCCTCGGCGGTGCGGACGAGCCCGGCGCCGAAGACCTCCTGCCAGAACCGGTTGACCGTCACGCGGGCCGTGAGGGGGTTGCGGGGCGAGACGATCCATTGGGCCAGCCCGAGGCGGTTGGTGGGCGCACCCTCGGGCAACGGATGCAACGCGGCGAACGGCCGGGCAACCACCGTGTCGCGAGGCTTGTCGTACTGGCCCCGGAACAACACGCGCGCCATGGGCATGGCGTCCTTCTTCTCCGCCTGCACATGGGTCACCGGGCTGCGTCCGCGGATGGCCTCGCGCTCGGCCTCGATCCGCGCGAGTTGCTCGCTGGCGAGGAAGAACCCGGGGTCATGGCGTCGGAGGTAATGATCGAACAGGGCGTTCTGGTGCGCGTCGGTTCGCCGGGCCTCGGGCAGGGCAAGGAGCGTGCGGGCCACGTTGGCGGTCGCGAGGTCGAGGATGTCGGCCGGGGCAAGGACTCGTGAATAGACGCGGGCGTCCTGTACCATGCCGTTTTCGAGGACCTGATCCTTGCTGCGTTGCCCGACGCGAAGCGGCGTGCGGGTGCGGATGCTGGCCGTGAGGGCGTCCACTTCGGCGCGCGTTTTTGCGGGCTTGCCATCGACGAAGATGCGGATGCCCGTCGCCTTGCTGGAGCCGTCGTACGTGACAAAGACATGATGCCATTCGCCCGGGCGCATGGGGTTTTCGGTGGTGACGACCTTGAGCGCGTTGTCGGGCCACTTGTGGACGACATGGACGGCGTAGTTGCGGTCATGGGTGAAGAGGTCCCATCCGCGGAAGTCGTCGGCTTGGTCCATGCGCGCGAGGATGGACTGGTAGGTGCCGCCGCCGGGAACGCGGACCCATGCGCCGTAGCTGAAGGGTTGGTCGCGCTCGAAGTCGCCAAGGTCGCCAAGGTCGAGGGTGGAGCCGGTCTTGAGGACCATGGCGGGACCGAGCTTGCCGTCGGGCTTCCATGAGCCGGACTTGGGCGCCGGGACGGAGGCCGACCCGCCGCGCGCAAGGGCCACGGAGTCGCCGGAGCCGTCGTTGAGGAGGACATGGGCGACGAGTCCGGAATCCGACGGTCCGCCGGGCTGGGCCATGGCGTGCGCGGCCCATGCCCCAAAGTCGGGGCGAGCGTCGGCACGACGGTTTTCGAGGCGCTTCTGGATCGCGGTGATTTCCGGGGGGATCGCCCTCCAGCGGGCCCGGTCGGCCTCGGTGGCGGGAACGACGATGGAAGGGCTGGAATCGCGGACGTTGCCGTCGAAGCCACCTTGCCGGGTGTTCCGGAAGTAGGCGGCCATGGAGTAGAAGTCCTTGGTCGAGACGGGGTCGAACTTGTGATCATGGCAGGACGCGCAGTTGGCGGTCAGTCCGAGCCAAACCCATGAGGTGGTCTCGACGCGGTCGCGTGCGTACCCGGCAAGGTTTTCCTCCTCGATGGTGCCGCCCTCGTTGGTGGTCATGTTGCAGCGATGAAAGCCGGTGGCGACGAGCTGGTCGTCGGAGGGGCTGGGAAGAAGGTCGCCGGCTAATTGCTCGACGGTGAACTGGTCGAAGCGCTGGTTGCGGTTGAACGCCCGGATGACCCAGTCGCGGTACGGCCACATTTCGCGGTAGTTGTCGAAGTGCAGGCCGTGGGTGTCGGCGTAGCGCGCGGCATCCAGCCAGTAGCGGGCGCGATGCTCGCCCCATGCGGGCCGTTGCATGAGGGCGCGAATGTAACGATCGGCGGACAGGGCCGAGGAATCCCGGACGAAGGCCTCGACGTCCTCCGGCCGCGGCGGCAGGCCCGTAAGGTCCAGGGCGAGGCGACGGGCGAGGGTGCGGCGGTCGGCTTCGGGGGCGGGCTGGAGGCCGAGGGAATCGAGCTTGCTGAGGACGAAGGCGTCGATGGGGTTGCGGATCCATTCGGGGCGCGAGACGGCGGGGATGGGCGGACGTTCGGGCTTGATGAAGGCCCAGTGGGGTTGCCATGGCGCCCCCTCCTCAATCCATCGCCGCAGGGTGTCGCGCTGCTCCTGCTTCAGTTCCTTGTGCGACGACGGCGGCGGCATGACTTCGTCGGGATCGGTCGCGACCATGCGCTTCCAGAGGGCGGACTGGTCCGGGTTGCCGGGGACGACGACAGGGCCCTCGTCCCGGGTGCCGCCGTGGAGCCCCTCCTTGGTGTCGAGCCGCAGCCCGGCCTTGCGGGCGTTGCCGTCGGGCCCATGGCAGGAAAAGCAGTGGTCCGACAAGATCGGGCGGATGTCCCGGTTGAACTGGAGGGACGGCGCGGCCAAGCCCATGCCGGCCGCGGCCAAACCGAGGACGGAGGCGGCAGTGGCGATGCGATGACCGTGACTGGAACGGGGCTTCATGATGACGCGACGAACGGCGGAAACGTGCCCAAGCATGGGTGGGATGCCACCCCGACGTCATGCTTTGGTTTGGGTCGTGCGTTGCCCAAGGCTGGACATGGACGAAGGCATGGGGCTCGCCCATCGGGCCGCGCCAAAGGAGGGACGCACCTTGCCACGGCGGCGTGAGCTGGCCTTGGATGAAGCATGGCCATGAAGGACGAGGACTGCGCGCGCGGCGGCTTCACGCTCATCGAGCTGCTGGTGGTGATCGCCATCATCGCAATCCTTGCTGGCATGCTCTTGCCCGCCCTGGGCAAGGCCCGCGAAAAGGCCCGCTCCATGAAATGCCTCGGGAACGGCCGCCAGGTCGGGCTCGCCTTCATCATGTATGCGGAGGACTACCGCGACTGCATGGTGCCGCTGGAGGTCATGGGCGCGCCCCAGCCCGGCGCCTTCGTCCCGGGCGGCGCCACGACATGGTGGCCGGACCTCTTGAGGAGATACTTCCCCGCCAGGAACGGCGTGGACTGCCCTTCCGTCACCGGCACCAACCAGTCCGGCATCGTCCAAGGCAAGCCCTCCCCCAACGGCGTCGGCCGCTTCGGCATTGGCATGAACCACATCGAGTTCAGCTATTCCCCATGGGCGGCCGAGAAGATTGGATCCCTCAAGCTCTCGTCCGTTCGCAACCCATCCGGGTCGGTCGTGTTCGGCGATGCCGGCCTCGTGCGAAACCCCTTGGAGAAGGACCCGGACCAGTGGACGGAGGTGAAGGGGGCGCAGCTCCTGTACTTCCTGACGCCCAGTCATCCCGACTACGCCGCGAACAACCCCCACCGCGTTCTAGGCCGTCATCTTCGGCGCGCCAACACGACGTGGGCGGACGGCCATGCCGAGCCCACCAAGGTCTCGCGCATAGGCTTCCAGTTCTTCCCTGGCAGGACCGAGTCGGGCGAGGTCGCCCGGGGCGACGCCATCATCGGGGTCGGCAACAACCGGTGGGATCCGCGCTGGCTTTGGGACAAGGAATGACGCGACCAAATCCCCGCGTAGGGAGGTGGGAAGCTCGCGATCCGCACGCGGGCAAGTTGCGGCGGGCTTCGCGCCAACACGGGGTCGTGGCGGATGGGCATGAACGCCGTCTTGGCCACCCACGCGCCTTCCTTCCTCGTGTGTGCCCATGAAACCGCAGGTTGGCCGCCGGGGCAGGCTTCACTGGCCCCATCCACCAAGGCCTGCCTTGGCCCTGGTCTTCGTGTGAGGCATTCCCAGCTTCCTCACTCACGGGATCGCCGAATGAGACGCTGTTTTTTGATGACACGACGAAATCCGGCGGGGTCCACCGCGTGAGGCGAGAACTGGGCACTCAAAAACTGTTTGCGCGGGGATCAGGATGGAGCCCAAGGCTTTGCCCCGTGCGGCAGGCCGTGTGCCCTGACGCGGCGGCGAGGATGCCGCGGATTCTTCTTGGGCAAGCGGCTGGAAGCCGCTTCCACTTTCATTCGGCCCTCATGAAAGGTGGCAGCGGCATCCTGCCCCTGGACGTGACCCTGCCAGGGCCAAGACGGCCCTGCCACGTCTCGGCCGGCCGACAACCTGGACCGGCCCAGTCCAACCTCACCCGAGGGGTGGGATCTCGGATGGATCCCACAGGGCCTCAGTGTCTTGATGGGACGGCCATTTCCTTGCCTTGAAGCCCTCTGGAACTGCCGCTTGGGGGCTCAATGGACCGAAACCAAGGCGACCTCTCCGACTCCCTTACCCGCGTCCATCCTTCCGAACCGCGAGGTTGGCCAGCAGCTCGCGCACGCAGAGCTTGGCGAAGGCGGGCTCATTGATGTTGCCGGGGTGCTCGATCACCCGGATGTCCGGGCGCAGGTTCCGTTTCCATTCGCCGAACAAGGCCGCGTCGGCCTCGGGCCAATGGAACGGCTGGCCCGGGGCGCTGATGACGCTGATGCCGCCCAGCGGCAGCAGCACGGTGACGGGTGCGGTCGAGAGGTTGGCCTTGGCCGCAAGGATGCGGCCGAGCTCGGCGCATTCCTCCGGGTTGGTGCGCATGAGGGTCACCTGGGCGTTGTGCTGGTAAAACCGCCGCCCTTGATAGCGCGCCGGCACGCTGGCGGGCTCGCCGAAGTTGACCATGTCGAGGCAGCCCGGCGTCAGGATGGCGGGAACGCCGCCGCGCGCCGCCGCCTCAAGACGTGTCGGCCCCGCGCCCAGCACGCCGCCGGCCAGCTCGTCGGCCCATTCCGTGGTGGTGATGTCGAGCACGCCCGACACGATGCCGGACTCGACCAACGACTCGAGGGTGCGGCCTCCGATGCCCGTGGCGGCAAAGACCATGACCTCGTACCCGGCCGCCTCGAGCAGCCCGCGCGCATGGGTGACGCAAGGCGTGGTGTTGCCGAACTGGGAGGCCACGATGACCGGGCGGTCGGCGGCGTCGGCCGGGACGCGGGCCTCGACCATCCCGCAAATGGCACCGGCGGCCTGCGCCAGCAGCCGGCGTGAAAGCCGGTTCAGGCCCGCCACGTCCACCACGGACGGCATCATCACGATGTCCTTCACGCCCACGTACGGCGCCGTGTTGCCGCTGGCGAGGGTGGAGACCATGAGCTTGGGGAAGCCAACGGGGAGCGCACGCATGGCGGCCGTGCAAATCGCCGTGCCGCCGCCGCCCCCGAGCGAGATGACGCCATCGATGCGCCCCTCGCGCTGCAACCGCGCGAGGACCACGGGCGCGCCGCGCGTCATCAACGCAACGGCCTCCCCGCGATCCTTGCGCGCCGCGACCTCGGCAAGGCTTCCGCCGCCTGCCTCGGCCAACGCATCGCGTGGCACGTCGGCCATCAACGTGCAGGGCCCCAGCGTGCCGGCGTCGATCCGGAGCGGGACATGACCACGCTCGTGAATCAACGAGGCCACATACGCATGCTCGTCGCCCTTGGTGTCGAAGGTCCCCAGAACTGCAATCGTTGCCATAGGAAAGACCCCACGCTACCCGCCGCCGCCGACGCGCTTCAAACCCGTTTCCCAGACCGTCAACGCAATCCCGAGGCCCACGCGTCTTCCGCGCGCGGGCAATGACGCGCGCCGGTCAGAAGCCAAAGGCACTGCGGAGGCATGCCCGGCTGCGAACGGCGATTTCCTCCGGGCCCTCGTCGAACCGGAACACCTCGACCGACACGGTGCCGTCGTACCCGACGTCGCGCAGGGCCTGGGCGATGGGGACGAAGTCCACGTCCCCGAACCCCGGCCCCTTGAGGTTGGCGTCGTTGGCATGGAAGTAGGCGAAGCGCCCGCCGCTTTGCCGGATGGTCTCGGGCACGGGGCGGCCCTCGGACGACATGGCCTTGACGTCGAGGATGATGCTCATGGCGGGCGTCGCGAACAGGTCGGCGAACCGGCGGGCGTCGCGGGCGGTGTTGATGAAGTTGGTCTCGGACGGCGCGAGCGGCTCGAAGCAAATGGTGAAGGCCCGGTCGCGGGCACGGGCCACGGCGGGCCGGAACACGTCGTGGGCCCATGCCCAGCCTTGGTGGGGGGAGACGCCCGGAAGCAGGTTCCGTTGCCTTGGGGATCCCACGACCATCGCGGGCGCGCCAAGGTCGGCCCCGAAGTCCACGAGATCGACGAAGTAGCGCGCGGTGCGGGCGCGGACGACGGGGTCGGGGCTGGTGACGTGGAGCCCCTCGGTCTCGACGAGAACCCAATGGATGGCGGAGATCGCCACGCCGGCGGCGGCGGCCTCGCGGCGGATCTCGGCGCGACGGGCGGCGTCGATGAGGCGGACGTCCTTGGCGATGGTGAAGGGGGCGATCTCGACGGCGTCGTACCCGGCCAAGCGCGCGTGCCGGAACGTGTCCGGCAGCGACCAGCCCTTGTAGATCTCGTTGCAGATGGCGAAGCGCATCAGGGCACCTTGAGGAGCTCGGCCTCGGTCCATGCGTCGTCGCGGTCCTTGGTCTGGGCACGGAGGGCGCGGACGGACTCGACGGAGACGGGCGTGGCGGCATGGCCCCACTCGCGGCGGACGTGGGTGAGGATGTCGGCGATCTGCTGGTCGTCGAGGGCCTCGTTGAAGGCGGGCATGTTCAGCTCCCATTTCTGGCCCTTCACGGTGATGGCGTCGCGCACGCCATGGAGGACGATTCGGACGAGGCGACCCTCGGGCCCGAGCGTCCACTCGGATTCGCGCAGGGGCGGCGCAAGGCCCTCCTGGCCGTTGCCATGGGGCTGGTGGCAGGCGGCGCACACGACGGCGTAAAGGTCGCGCCCGCGGTCGCGGCTGGCCTGCTCGGCGACGGACAGGGCGGCGGCCTTGCTGGTGTCGATCACGCGCCCGTCGCCCTCCCATGAGATGAGGGGCGCGACCTTGGCGACGCGTTCGCGGACCTCGGGGGCCTCGACGCGTTGGAGGGCTTCCCATCCGCGGGGCTGCTTGCTGAAGCGAACGGGCCGGACCCTGGGGGCGGCCTGGCCCTTGCTGGCCACGGGCACGGTGCTGGCGATGCCGTCAAGAAGCGCGAGTTGCTGCCAGTCGGCCGTCTTGCGGTAGGAAGCAAGGCCAAGGAGGTGGTCGATGCGGTCGGGCGCGCCCTCGAGGGCGACGCATTGGGCGAGGCGTTGGACGAGCCGCGAATGGTCGCGTCGGTCGGGGCTGCAAAGCGGGTCGGAGAAGAGGCCTTCGAGGAATTCCAGCTCGCGTCCGCCGAGTCCGCTGACGGCGGCATCGACGCGCAGGGGGCTGGGCGGGGCATTCATGAGGAGGACGCGGAGGACGGTGTCGGCCTGCGGGGTGCGCGCCTCGGCGAGGGTGAAGAGCATCTGGAGGTGCTCGGGCCCGGTACCGGGCGCGCAGGAACGCATGAGGAGGAGCATCGCGTCGTCGCGTCGCGGCCCGCGCAGGTGGGGCTCGAGCAACCGGAGGCCGGTGGCCCGGACTTGCGAGGATGCGTCGGAGAGGGCGACGCCGAGGGTGTCGAGGTCGGTGGCGTCGAGACCTTCGAGGGTCCAGAGGGCATGGATTCGCGCGAGGGGATTGGACCGGCCGGGGGCGTTGGCCTTGCTGCGTCCCGTTGCGAGCTCGCGAAGGGCGGGGACGGCCTCGGTGGCGCGGCGTTCCACGAGCATTTGCTGGGCGCGGTCGCGCCACCAGCCGTTGGGATGGGCGAGGCGCGCAACGAGTTCGGCGCTGGAGGGGTTGGCGGGAAGGCGATCGGGGCGGCGTGGGGTGGCGGAATGGACGATGCGGTAGATGCGGCCGAGCTCGACCGGGGCGTGGAGGCTGCGGGACTCGGCCTGCTTGCGGAGGTAGGAGGTGAGGTAGATGCGGTGCTGGATGAGGCCGCGCGCGATGTCCACGACGTAGAGGCAGCCATCGGGGCCGTTGACGAGGTTGACCGGGCGGAACCGCTCGTCGCGGGCGGCGAGGAACTCGGCTTCGGGATGGGCGTTGGTGCCGGAGAGGAGGCCGTCGGACTCGGCGATCTTCTCGCGGCGGACCATGTTGCCGGTGGGCTCGCAGAGGAAGGCGTCGCCGCGAAACTCGGGCGGGAACTGGTCCCCGCGATAGACGACGGGGCCACATGCGCCGGTGAAGGTGGCGAGGCGTCCGTCGGGGGTGAGCTGGTTGGGCTGGTAGCCGCGGTTGACGCCGGGGTTCACGCGGGCGGTGAAGGTGCGCATGCTGCGCTCGACCTGGAGGTTGGCGCCGAAGGGCTGCCGCAGGTTGCGGTTCCGGGCGAGGTAGGACGAGGGAACGGCGTCGGCCCGAAGGGGATCGGAGTTTGAGTTGTAGAAGAGGCGCCCGAGGTCGTCTTGCGAGAGGCCCCATTGGCCGCGGAAGAGGGTGGGTTCGCGGAGCCAGTGGGTGCCGCCCTTCCATCGGTAGCGGGTGGTGTGGTTGGCGGAATAGACCCAGTTGTCGAGGGCCCATGTGGGGCTGTTGCTGGCGTGCTCCGGGTTGGCGCGCTCGCCAAGGCGCGGGTCG
>CAIYFP010000419.1 GCA_903925515.1 uncultured Verrucomicrobiota bacterium | reverse complement strand
GCCCGCTCCAACGCCGCCAAGTGCTGGTCCAGCAGGTAGTTGGCTTGATGGATCAAGCACAGGATCGCGTTCGCGCGAATTGCCGGGTCGTCATGCTCCAGCCACGGGGCGTACAACTCCCGTCGCTCGCGGTCGATCATGTTGGAAAGATCCCGCCGCCGCCCGACCGCCCGGACCGCCCCCGCCTCGGCGCCGTCGGCCTCCCACTGTGCCAGATGCCGGTGCCGCAGGTAATCCTCATAATCCAAAAGCAATTCCTCAAGGCTCGCCCGCGCCGTGTTCACAAGGCGCAACTCCGTTTGAGATGACGTCGCCCCGAACCGGTTGCCCTCCGCGATGTTCTGCCGACCGCTGCGCGCCGCCTGCACCATTTGGTCCACCGTGCGCGAGCGCGGGTCCATGAACCTCTCGCAGAACCAAACCGTGGCGTCGTAGATGAGCGTGGCCACCTGGAAGCTGGCGAGCTTGCGGTATCCCCCGGCCGGCCGAAGACGCCTGCGCCCAGCGTTGTGCGGAGGCGCAGACGTCGGCGGCGGCCCCGGTGCCCGGCGCAGGGCAGGCCGCCCATGCGAGGCAGGTCCACCACTCTCACGGGACGGCGTATGCCCGCCCGGTCCGCCCGGTCCCCCGGATCCGTCGGCAAGGCCTGCTTCCCTAGCCCCACCGGGCTCGCCCCGGCCGTTCCCTAGATGCTGCTCGTCATGCTTCATGGATAAGGCCTCAACGCCTCGTCCCCCTTCATGGCCTCGTAAAGGGCCAGCGAGACGGGGCGGGGGCAGGCTTTGGCTGAAATCAAGGATGCAGTGCTTCACGAAACAGCAGCATCAACGCCACCCCCGCTGGGTTTGCCGGGGGTTTTCGGCCGTAGGTATCCCGTTCCCTAACCGTGGCGCGCCCTTGCGCGACACGACGCCAAGCACTCTGTCTGGCGGGGCCTCGAAAACCACCAAGCGAAACTGCCCATCTCCGTCCCGCACGGGCCTTAAATGCACGGCGCTCGTCTGCCGTGGGCGACTGGAGCCAAGGGGAGAGGGCTTGCTGGCAGAATAGCCACCACTCCGTAACCCCCGAAGCTGGCCCCCCAAAGCATCCAGCAATTGGTTCTCTGGCCCACGAAAAGCACCTAAGCCTCCGAGGAAGCCAGGAACCCGCTGCTTCACACGTTCCAATAATCTAGTGAAGGCGGCCTCCGAAAACGGAGCCTCGGAGCAAGCGAACGAGCCCAGCCCCCTTGTCGATCGAAGCCCAAAACTGCCCAGCACGAGGAAACACCCAAGGGCGAGATCAAACGTTTCCGCCGCAGCCTGACTCACACAGCGACGCCTAATGATTTGCAGGTCAAACCGACATCCAGGTGGCAACGCTCCGCCCTTCACCCATCGTGATCCATCAGCCGAGGCTTTGGCGAAGTACAAGAGATAACCTCTATTAGAGGTCCCTTGGAAGGGGAAGGGTTCCCACTGGCGTGACAACGGGTGCGGTGAAACACGCACCGTCAACGAGCTGGAGTTGCCCTCATCACCCCTGATGGATCCGAAAACCTCCGCCTCCTGTTCCTTGCTCCCGCCAACAACCCTAAACCACCAACGCAGCTTGCCCCTGATTGAAGCGGGCCGCACCTCGGCGATTGCTTGGTTGGCTCCGGCGCAAAAGCAAGGAGTGATGAACTCCAAATGATACGTCTCAACCTTCATGGCATTCTTCCTTCATTCCCGGTGTACATTTGCTTGCTGAGCGACCGGATCGCGTCCGCTGCCTTGGCAAGGTCTCCGCTCTTGGCCTTTTCCTTGAATTGCTTCCAGACATCAAGGCGCGCTCCCCGGAGTGCCCTCACAAGTGCCTTGCGGTGTTCGTCAAGCGGACCGCCCTTTTTGGATTCCTTGTGAAAGGCTTGGACCTTGCTCCAAAACTGTTCTTTGGTCATCAACTCAACTTGCTTGTTGGCAAGGTCCTCCCCGGTGAGGCCTTCAAGGGCGGCCCGCAGCTTTTCCTTTTCCTCTTCCTTGGCTTTGGCCTCGGCCTCAGCTTTCGCCTTCGCCGCCGCTTCCTCGGCAGCCCTCTTCTCACGTTCCACCCTCCGCTGGATGGATTCCGATACGGCATTGCCAACGGCCTCCGAGCAATCAAACCACCCATACCCCGCCGCCGTCTTGGCCCCGAGCCCGAAGGTCCCGAGGCCACACCTCAACCATGCCTCGGCATGCCTTAGGTCGCCTTCAACGCAACGCAGCCTCCGCAGCACAAATCCAAACACGTGGCCGGCAGCCACGGCGGGGAACACTACGGGGTTGGGATCCTCGTCGTCCGTCGCCACCATGCGCTCGCCTTGGTAATACTCGGGGTGATGACACGTCACCACGTCCAGCTCCAGCTCGCCCACGGCCGGGGTCTTCATGCCTTGGATGTCGGTTCCCTTGGGCAGTTCCACGGGATGGGCCGACAGGAACGCCACGCCCCCGGCCGAATTGGGCAGGGATTTCCATGGGGTGCCCGCGTGTTCCGGCGCAATCGTTCTCCCGATGCTCCCCGCCAGCGCCACGGCTGCCTTGCTCAAGGCATCAGGGCGCTTCCCCGTCGCCCATGCAAAGTCCGAATTGTCGAGCCAGTCTTGCTCGCACCAACCAAAGACCCTCGCGATGGCCGCCAGCATGTCGAAGGGCTCGGCAAAGGACTCACAGGCCCGCGAGAACAGGTTGTCGGTACCCGACGGCTTCTTGCTGGTCTCGCACCATTCGTTGAGCGCCGCGAGCGCGGCACGACGTGCACACCCCTTCACCGCGCTCCCCGGGATGTACGGCAGCCCATACCGATCGAGGCACAGGCCCGCGTTCTCCATCACCCCACCGGACATGTTGACCATGAGCCGGGATTGCAACTGGGCGTAGAAGCGGACACCGCATTTTGCAATCGCGCCCGACGCGACCGCCCAACTTCTAAGTCGCACCAAGTCCGTATGCGTCTTGAACCCCTCGGTGAAGAACGCTTGGCGATCCTCCCTCACTGCAGCCGGGCGGGCGTATCGATCGAAGTAGAGGCTTCGGCTGCAGTCCTTGACGAGAAGCTTGCCTAGGAATTCCCGCGTATCCTTTGGAACAAACTTGGCTTCCATGGTCTGAAGGGGTGGCATTTTCAATCCTCCGAGTTTTCCTCGGAACCCTCCTTGGCCGTGAATCGCTTCACGTAGCCGAGGAAGGCAAGGGCCTCGCCGGTCGCCCGCTGCAGGCTCATGGAGCTCAAGTCACAAAGCGTGGTGAACAATTGGTCGCAGTCCATGACACCCTGCAGCTCGGTGATTCCCACCTCGCCTTTGGCCAAGTGCCTCGCCGTGCCGTCCAACGCCTTCTTCATGTCCGGGCGCTTGGGGTTGTTGCCGTCCTTCTTCTTTTCACTCCCAAATGCACACGTGGCCAAGAGCCCGTTGGCAAGGATCATGGCTGGGAGCTTGGACACCGCCGCCTTGGTCGTGTCCTTGGCGGTCTCCAACGCCCCCGCCGCCCGGATTTGTTCAAGGTTCTTCATGGGTTAGGCCGCTTGGGGTTGTTGGATCGTGACGCTGCAATAGCCGAGCCCGGTGGAGGCGTCGCCGCCGAACTGGAAGATGCCGTGGGCCTCCTTGAGCTTGGCATCGAATGCCGCGATGGCGTTGTCCGGGGTCTTGCCGTTGTGCTCGGCCGAGGGCACGCGGGCCTGCGTGGCCCGGAGCGTGGAGTAAAACAGGGCGTCGGCGGGGACGTTTTCCTGATTGAACAACCCACCACGTTCCGCCGTGCCGGTCTCGTCGCTGATCCTCACATGCTGGGCCACCTCGCATGCGCTGCGAACAAAGAAGCTCATCATGCCATTGCTCACCACCACGATGCGCTTGCTGACTTCCTGCCAGATGGGTTCTTGCGGCAGGAGCGCGGCGAGCTGCTTGCCGAGCTTGTCGATTCCGAGCCAAGCAGCCGCACTGAACTTGTAGTCCTCCAAGACGATGGAACCGGAGATTGCCAAAACACTCCCATTGCCGCTGTCGAACACGGCGGCGGCGTCGCCGGGCTCCGCCAAGCCGTTCAAAGCCTCCGCAGGCAACACGCCGTCGCGAGCGGCCCTCTGGAGAGCCAGCGGACATGTAATCCATGCGAAGCTGCCCTTGGCGGACCGAATGGGGAAGGCAAGGATCCGTGCCTCGCCAAACAGGAGCGCGCCGCAGGCCGCCTTTTCGGCGACATCCGACCCGAACAACCACGCGGCGTCGGAGTACTTGTCATCTTTCCCGATCCTGCTGCGCCGCTTGGAGGGTTCCGAGCCTTCGGGGAGCGAGTCGTTCCATGCGTCGGCAAAGCTGCCCTTGAGCGAGGATGCCGGGATGATGGGAAACCCGGTGTGACGCTCGCGTTGGATGGGTTGGTCGATGGCCCCGACGGAGGCCCCGGCCCCGACATGCAGCGGGGTTCGAGTGAGGATCAGTAGGTTTCTGGATGTCATGGTTGGAGAGTGGGATTGGGATTCATGGGAAATGGGAGCGGACGAGTCGTGGCCTGGTTGGTGGACATGGGTGGCGTTGGGACATGGGTTTGAGGGATTTGCATGCGCCTAGCCCTTGATCTCAGCAGGCGTCCACGTCCCGCACACCCCCAGCCCAAAGCCCTTCTCACCCATCAGCGTGCTGCGGCGGTTCCTGATCTTCGTCGGCGCGGTGTCCAAGCCGTGCCAGTTGAGGACGGAGGCGAGGTGGGACGCGTCTTTCGCGACGAAGTAAAAGACGGCTCCGGCAGGAACGGCGAGGTGCGTCGTGCGCGGCCCATGGGCAGGGCCATCCTTGGCCCAGTGGTGCTCGTCCCTAAGCAGATGCAGCCGCTCCGTCCACCCCGTGATGGGAACGGGCTTGGGAACAACGGCGGCAACCAAGGTCGCGGCGATATCGGAGGAGGAATCAGCGACACGAATGGTGCGGCCTCGTCGTTCATCCCACACACGCCGTACTGTGCCGGAGCGGTGCTTGAGCAAGACGCGGCCGGTGTCCTGCGAAATCCAATTGGGAAGCCAGCCACCTGGGTGTTGTTGGATGCCTTTTTCGGCATTTCCGTCGATCAGCGGCCAGATTGCCGGGGTCAGCAGAACCCACTTGACCATGAATCCCTTGTGCCCTGCCAACTTGGAGGACTCGAATCCTTCGACGCGCCCGATGGGCAATGGAATCGTACCCGACCCAAACGGGGCGACTTTGCAGAACCGTTGCTGGCCACCCACGATGATGGTCGAGTGCGAGGCAAAAAGGTCCTTGAGGCCATCGTGACGGTGCGTCGAATCGCCGTTTTGCTTCATGTCGAGGGACCCGACGAAACCGCAACGAACCTCGGGGCGCAGGCGCAGGTACTGGGCGCTGTAGATTCGTTCGCCATCCTGGGTGCCCTTGTCCGGGTCAATGCCGATACCCGTGGTCCATTCGTCTTCGAATAGGTCCCGCTGGCGTCGCATGTCTTGGGCAGATGGCTTCTGTCCGTTCAGGTAAGAGTTCCATGCGTTGCTCGCCCACCACGGTGCCACGGATTCCTTGGAAGGCTTCGACAAGTTCGCGACCGGATAAAGAAGCGGCTTGGGAAGATTGGCGGACGGGTTGGCTCCGGGATGAAGCGCTGGAGCAAGCAGCCAGCGGTCAGCTTCGAGGTCGGGCGTGACGTCCGCAGGCGCAGGGAACAACCAGTGCTCGTCGTTCACCACAGGAAAGAGCCCGGCTGTAGCCAGCGACCCGAACCGTTGGGTTCGATCCCGAGTCATGTCGCGCTGGCTGCTGCGACCAAACCGGTGGGCGTGTTCCCATGGCATGGGCTGGGCCGCATCGGGGAAGGCCCGCCAAAGGGCGGCATGGATGGCATCGAAAACGACGGATGGCTCCGGCCACCGCGCACCATGGCCCCCGGCAGATTCAATGGGCCGGGCGTCGCGGAAGAACAGGAGGTCGTCGGGTGTCAGGGTGTAGGCGTTCATGATTAGTCTGCCTGTCGGCGAATGAAGGCTTCCATAAGGAACACGTTGACGAACTCCCCGATGGATCGCGGGACATGGATGCGCTGGGGCTCCTGATTGCCGCCGGGTAGCTCATGGGCGAAGGCCCGCAGTTCCTCCATGTATTTCCGGGAATGCTCGCTGAGGCTGCGGCGGTCGAAGGCTTCGGGCGATTCCGGATCGGAGGACGACGTCTGGCGAGTGATGACAAAATCCAACTCCGCCTTCGCGATCCCCAACATGGCGTCATCCATGGGGCTCGCATGACCGTATTGCCCGAGGATTTCAGCCAACCGATAAGGAAACTTGCCGGAGATGGGCGTCTCGGCTTCGGGATTGTCCCATGATGGTCGATAATGTGCCTTGAGGTATTGGAGCAGTGGAAAGGCAGCGGAACCGAACTTGGCACCCCAACGGATCGACTCCCCGGACCGCTTAAAGATCGTGACGGCGATGGCATCGCGGCCAAAGCCATCGGCATTCTCCCACCCGTCGCCGCCGCGAGCCTTTCTTGCGGGCGCGGCCTTGGCTCGTCGTTCGGCATCACGAGCCTCGTCCACCATGTCCTGAAGAGGCTCCTTGACGTGGCCGATGGAAATGCCCACGGAGACGGACATGCGAGGACCCGGAACCAGCAAGGGCCATGAGGGCTCGCCACGGTCCGGTTGGCTAAGCCATAGGAAGCCCTTGGGTGCATCCTGCCTGAAGTGCTTCTGGCACTCCGGCGACATCGCCTTGCGGTCGCCTTGGAATGCCGCACGAAGGTCGGTCGCGCACGCTATTGCCTCATCAGCCGGGACCATGGCAAGGACGTCGTCACCGCCCGAGAAGATGAGTTGTCCATGGTGGATGTCCTCCACGATGCGGCGGGCCGCGTGGAGGCCGAAGTGGGCAAGCGCCTCGCTGAACTGGAGATGCCATGAAGGGCTGATGGGCCTTGGCGAAGCCAACCACTTCTCAACGTCCACGTTGGCATCCGCCGGAATGTTCTTTCGGAAGTAGTCGGTCGCGTCGGCGCTGATGACATCCTTGATGGCCGGCGACTTCTCGCCGCTGAGCCATTTGCCCACTTGGTCGCCGTCGAGCGCCAGGACGGCGTAGTAACTGGAGGGCCGCCGCTTGGCAGCGGCCAGCAGGGAGTTCAGGGCTTGCTCGGCCTCCTCGAGGCTTTTTCGCGCTTCCAGTGAGTGGAACGGCTTGCCGTCCTCGGCCATGCGCGCCCGCTCCCGTTGCCAAATGGAGGGGAGATACACGCTTTGGTCCGTGCGGTGGTGCCATGACGCTTCGGATGATTCGTGCCACGGGGCGATCAGCTCCGGGAACGCGTCCCGCGCCTTCGATGCTGCCGCAGCGAAGGTCATCCACCTCTCGCGAAGTGGACCGTTGGCCTCGGCCAATTCGTAGAGACGTTGGGCAAATGCCCCGGCAGCAACCGACGGGACGGAGTCAAAGCTTTCGCGGGCACGCTTGAGAGGTCGTGCAACGGGATGACCGGCCTCTTCGAGACGCGCAAGATAAGCCTTGTGCCAGACCCGCTTGATGACATTGGCGGCACCCATGGGCTCGAAGTGCCGGAACAAGTGCCGAAGGTCCTGGTTGCGGCGGGCCGCGTTCTCAAGATCAGCGGCTTGAACGACAGCCTCCTCGCGGCCGCTTAGGGCGTCACGATGGCCTGTCTTACGCTGGGTGTTGGTAGGAAGACCCTGGAAGTCCCGGACTGCGCGGCGCGCATCCAACGCATGCTGGCAAAGCTGATACTGGGCGCTCCATGCCCACCCCGGATCCAGTTGGCCGGCATGATAGCATCGGTCGTCCTTGTGCTGCTCTGGGATGGCCCTGGCGACCTTTTGGCCCAGCGCAATGGGCATGTCGTGCCCGATCCCCAAATGCTCCATTCGCTTGAGCGCGTCGGCGGCGGGCGTCCATGGCCAAAGCTGCCATGTGATTTGCCAATGACGGGAAACTTGATCTTCCCAAAGCCTTTGGCCATGAGGCCCAGTTTCGAGCCTTCGATCGGCAAGCCATTTCCAACACTGGTTGGCAATCCGCCTCCACTCTTCTTGGAATGCCCGGACCGCGACCGCCTCGGCGTCGAAGTCGTCCCGGACGATGGCGAGGAAACGATTCGGAATGCCGGGGACAAGAACTGGGCCATGCGAGTTCGGATCTTGGAAATGCCTTTCAAGGCCCAGCATGGCCTGGTTGAGGAAGTCGTAGATCGGCTGGCCCTTGAGGCTGGGAAAGATCAAGCAGTCCGGGCCGCACGCGTCAGCCACCGCCTTGATGGCGTGCATGGTCAGCCACGACAGCAGGTAGGAACCACTCCACATGTCCCGCGTGCTGCGAGCTTGTGAAATGAACTCCTGCACGGGGCCGACTTGGAAGATGAGGAATGCGGGACGGAGGGGCGCACGGGGCAGGTTCCCTGCACGCGTGGCCTCCAAGGCGCTCACGATGGCGCAGTGATGCCAGATGGAGCCGTCCGTGATGCGGGTGTCGGCCGGGAGATAAGGAAGGATCTCGGCTCCCCTGCCGCGGCCTTGCGCGTGCTCCGCCGCATACACGGACCAGTGCCGCCAGACCCAATGAAACAACTCCGTGGGATGGGTCGCCTGCCAGTCGGGCCTGACGGAACCGATCCATTCCTCGGCATCCGCCTGCGATGGAAACTGGAGCGCTCCAGTTGGAAGCGTGGCTGCCGTGGACCGGCCCATCATCGGATGGATGAAGCATGGGCGTTGCTTTTCGCCGAGGTTGGCGCCAAGGCGTGTGCCACTTGGGAATACGAAACGGTCAGCGGCAGCCGCCGACCAATCCGGCTGTCCAGTTAGACTCTTCCACACATCGGAAACGCCAAAGCTCGCCGCATGAGTCTCGGCGCGGTGCACGTGATGGGGACCAAAGTCGTAGGCCTTCTCGGGCGGGTCATGGAGCAAGGCCGCGAGCTTGCGCGTCCAGAGCGAGGCGTCCGGGGCGCCGGCGTCTGCACCGTGGTGGGAGGGGGTGTTCATGCCTTGATGGAGGTCGTGGAGGCGTTGATGGAAGCGATCGCATCGCCG
>CAIYFP010000418.1 GCA_903925515.1 uncultured Verrucomicrobiota bacterium | reverse complement strand
TGCCCGTTGTCGGCTGGGTAGTACTGGTGCTCCTGATTGACGTAGCGCATGTGTACAGTACGCTGTTTCGTACCTATTTTAACAAAGCGCGGTTTCACCGTCAGCGGGTACTCTTCCTGGCGGTGCCGCTGCTGTGCTACGTAGCGGGCGTTCTGTTGCACAGTGCTGATAGCTTATGGTTTTGGCGCTGTCTGGCCTACCTGGCGGTTTTTCACTTCGTCCGGCAGCAGTACGGCTGGCTGATGATCTACCGCGCGCGGGCTGGCGAGCAGGATCGCCTCGGGCGTCTCCTCGACGGGGCACTGCTTTACCTGACGATGGTCTATCCGCTCGTCTCCTGGCACGTGCAGCTGCCGCGCGCCTTTTCGTGGATGAAGGCGGGGGACTTCGTCGAGGGGCTGCCTCGCGCGCTCCTGCCCGTTGGCGGGATCGTGAGCGTGGGCACGGGACAGAACCGCACGCTGAGCCTGACGCCCGTGCCGGGGCAGTGGGGCACGGCGGATCTCACCATGCGGGTGACGGACGGGGTGGAGACGGCGGTGAGGTTGTTCCGGGTGACGGTGTACCGGCCCAACGTCCTGCCGGTGGCGGGCAACGACTCCGTCTCGGTGGTTCGGGCCGCGCAGGTGCGCATCCCCTTGGCGACGCTGCTTGCTAACGACAGCGACGCGGACGGGGACACGGTGGTGGTGGACTCGGTGGCTCCGTTGAGCGCGGCCGGCGGCCGGTTGCAGGTCCGCGGTGCCTTCGTCGTGTACACGCCTCCGTCGGCGGGGCTGGCGACCGACAGCTTCCTTTACACGGCGGGCGACGGGCATGGTGGGCTCGCTCAGGCGACGGTGGATCTGACCCTGACCGATCCGGAGGCCCCCGTGGCGAGCGACCTGTCGCTGGTGTCGATGCGGGCCACGCCGCAGGCCGTCGTGGTGGAGTTCGTGGGCGTGCGCGGGCGCCGGTACCTGATCGAACGTTCTCCAAGCCTGCTGTCGCCATGGTCCGTGATGGGCATGGTGACGGCCGACTCGTTCGGGAGGATTCGGTACGAGGACGGCAACCCGCTGACGACGATGGGCTACTATCGGATCACGCGGGTGACGACTCCCTGAACGGGACGAGGTGCATGGCCGTGAAACGAAGTGGAAAGGGTTGAAATGAAAACGATGAGGGGAATGAGGGCTTCCGGCATGGCCGTGTTGTCGGCTGGCATCACCGCGGTTGCCGGGGGCCTTGCCGGGGGCACGGCCTTGGGCCAAGGGATCGTGTGGTTTGATCCCGGCCCCGGCGGGGTGGTGATCCCGGATGGCACGGGGGTGGGGTACGCGGACGTCCGGACGGTGGCTTCGCCGTTTCCCGCCGCCTTGGACGTGAAGGTCCACCTCCAGGTGCAGGGATCCGGCGGTGCCATGTGGAACGGGGACATTTATGCGACGCTGTCGTATCAGGCGACGCCGACGGCACCCGTGACGGCGTACTCGGTCCTGCTCAACCGGCCGGGCCGGGACGACGCGCACCTCGACCATGAGCTGGGGTACGAGGACAACGGTTTCAACATCTCGATCGGGGCGACCGGACCGGACGTGCACCTCTACCGGACGACCACGACGCCCCCGGTGGGTGCCCCGTTGACGGGCCATTGGTCGGCGGACGGTCGCGACGTGGATCCCTTCGACGTGGTTCACGCGACGCCGAGGACGGCGGGGATGGAGGGGTTCCATGGCATCAACCCGAATGGAGTCTGGACGTTGTACATGGAGGACTCGGCGTCGGGGGGGCGCGCGCATTTGGTGAGGTGGGGGCTGGAGTGGACGCCGGTGCCGGAACCGGGGCCGACAGCGGCGTGGGCGGGGGCAGCCCTGGGTGGATGGGCATGGCTGAGGTTGAGGAGGCGGCGGTCCTGAGCACGCGCGGGGGCGTCGGGTTGCATGGCGATGATGCGCGAGAGGACGTGGGGGAATGCTGGACGCGTATTGCACCCGCTGATCAAAAAGGGGCAGCGATGATGTTCGGGAGCCAGCATCCGCGCCGTGCGGAGCACGCAACCCGGGGCGATGAGGCGGAATCGGGTCCGTGCAGGCGGAATCTCGCCCAAGGATTGCGTTGCGGCATTGGGGATGCTGGCCAACGATGCGGTCAGGCGACGCGCGAGGGTCGCCCGAGCGCAACATGAGTTCCACATCGGCCACGCTGCCGGGGGCCACGACCCTGCGGTACGAGATACGATCCGAGATTGCACTGGCTTGCCTCCCGAGCGCCCAGAAGGACCCGGGCAGGAAGGTGATGTGGGTGAACGCGATCTGCGCGGCCTTCCTCGCGACCGGGATCATGGGCGTGAAGGCGCCGTTGGACATGGTCCTGAGAACGAACGTGGTGGAGGAAACAACCGTGGTCCCCGTCGAGTTCGTCCCTCCTCCGGTGCAGACGCCGCCGGAGGTTTCCGAGGACACCCCGCCGCCCGATGACTCGGCTGCGCCCGTGCCTGCGGTGGTCCAGCCAGTCGTGGTGGTGGCCGACTCCTCGTCGGTCCCGTTTGCCGTCCCGGTGGAGGGCTTGACGGTGACGACCCGAGACATCCGCCAGGCGTCGCCGCCCCCGGTCCGGCCCGTGGCCGTGGCACCGCCGCCCCCGCAAGTCCAGACGGGACCTCGCACGCTGAGGCCGGGCGAGGGCGCGAACGAGGGAATCTTTGCCCCGCAACCCGAGTACCCGATCGAGGCGCGGCGCAAGGGCATCGAAGGGATGGTGAAGCTGGAGATCGAGGTGGACGAAACGGGGTCCGTCGCGGAGGTGCGGAAGCTGATTCCGTCCGGGTCCTTCGTCTTGGACAACAACACGATCACGTGGGTGAAGCGCCGGTGGAGGTTCCCGGCGGGCAAGAGGCAGGTGTTACACACGGAGTTCGTGTACACGCTCAGCGACGGCCGTTGACCGGCCCTGTTTTCCAACCAAAACCCCCAAGAAAGTTCGACCGAATGCTAGCCAACGCGCTTGTTGAATTGTTCGTGAAGGGCGGGCCGATCATGTGGCCCATCCTTGTCGTCGCCATCGTCCTGGTCTCGGTCGTCGCCGAGCGGACCGTCTTCTGGCTCCTTCTGGGGCGGCGACGGGACCCGGCGACGCTGGAGAAGGTTCTTGCGGCCATGGACAACCATGACTTCAAGGCCGCGGTCGATGTCTCCCGGAAGGCGACGGACCCGGTGGTGCGGATGATGCATCAAGGGCTGACGCATGTGCATGGGTCCCTTGCGGGGGCGCTGCAAGTGGCGGCCGGAGTCGAGATCAAGCGCGCCGGGAAGTTCATGGTGGCGATCGACACCTGCATCACGCTCGCTCCCCTGTTCGGGTTGCTCGGGACCGTCGTCGGCATCATGGAATCATTCGAGAAGGTCACCGGGGAACTGGCCGTGGAGGGGGTTTCCAAGGGCATTGGCGAGGCGCTCATCGCCACGGCGGCGGGGCTTGCCATCGCCATCGTCGGGGTGTTCTTCCTCAACCTCTTCAACGAGTTCCTTGCGAAGCTCCAGTTCGAGCTGGAGACGGGCGCCACCAACGTCGAGGTCATGGTCAGCCGTGCCAAGCAGGAGGGTTTTGACACCCTTCGCTTCCGTCGCGAGGCCGCCTCCGCCAATTCCTGACGCCATGGCTGGTGGAGGAGGAGGCGGGGCCGCACCCGCGCGGAAGTCCAAGTGGGGCTCGCCCGTCCTGCTCAAGCGGGCGCGCATCGAGATCATCCCGCTGATCGACGTCATGTTCTTCCTGCTCGCGTCGTTCATGCTCGTGTCGCTGTCCCTGCAAAAGGCGGGCACGTTCAAGATGGCGCTGCCCGTGGCGTCCACCGCCAAGCCCGACTTCAAGCCCGACATGCTCAACATCGGGGTGGAGAAGGACGGCAAGGTGTCGGTGGAGAAGAAGCACCTGTCGCTGGACGAGCTGGACGGGATCCTTCGTGACCGGATGAAGCGAAACACGAACACGCCGGTGTATGTCACGGCCGACCGCGCCGCCCTCCACGGGCAGGTGAACCGCGTCCTCGAGCGCGTTCGGGCCGCCGGCGTCCTCAAGGTGGCCTTCGTCACCGAGTCCGCCGAGCCCGCCCCCGGCATGGCCAGCCCGGCCCCCGCCGTCCCCAAGTCCTGAACTCCCGAACCCCATGCGCCTTTCCTCGCCGCTCTCCGTCAAGAAGGCCCGCATCGAGATCATCCCGCTGATCGACGTCATGTTCTTCCTCCTCGCGTCGTTCATGATGCTTTCGCTAACCATGCAACGGCTGAAGACCATGAAGATGGACCTGCCGTCCGCCGTGAAGGCCACCTCCACGAAGAAACCCGACATCGTCGAGGTGAAGATCAACCGCGCGGGCGACATCACGGTGGATTCCAAGCGCCTTTCGCTTCCCGACTTCATGGCGTTGGTGAAGGACCGGCTCTCGGCCAACTCCAACGTGCCGGTGTACATCAAGGCCGACACCATGGCCACGCACGGCGACGTGTTGCGTGTGGTGGACACCGCCAAGTTCGTCGGGGCGCCCCGCGTCTCCTTCCAGCTCGACGGGACGCTGCCGCCGGGCCATTGAAGGCCATGCGCCTTTCGCTCGCCCGACTTTTGCCGCGATGGTCTCAATGTTGGGTGCAGTCGTTGATGCCGGCCGTGGCGGCGGCGATGGCACTCGCTCATGGGTTGCAGGCGCGCGCGGATTGGCCGCAGTTCCTCGGGCCCACGCGTGACGGGGTCGTGCCGGGTCCTTCGCCTTCCCCATGGCCTGATTCCGGGCCTGCCGTGCTTTGGAAGACGGACGTCGGCCATGGCTTCGCGAGCCCGGTCGTCGCCGCAGGGCGCGTGCTGCTGCACCACCGGCGAGGCGAGGAGGAGATCCTTGAGGCCTTGGATGCCCGTTCCGGGAAGTCGTTGTGGAAGTCGGCCCAGCCCACCGCCTACGTGGATGGCTTTGGCTTCGACGACGGGCCACGGGGCACGCCCTCGGTGGTTCCGGGCAGCGTCTTCACGTTCGGCGCAGAGGGCCGGTTGACGTGCGTGACGATGGATGCAGGCGTCGTGCGCTGGACAAGGCCTTTGGGGCGCGAGCATGGGGCCGACAAGGGATTCTTCGGGTTCGCATGCTCTCCGCTCGTCGTCTCCAACCTCGTGGTCGTGCAGGTCGGGGGGCGCGACGGGGCCGGCGTGGTGGCCGTGGACGCCGGCACGGGAAGAACCGCGTGGACGGCGACATCCGACGAGGCGGGATATGCGAGCCCGGTGGCGTGCACCGTGGGCGGCAAGCTGCGGGTGGTGGTCCTGAACCGGGCCGGGGTACGGGTACTCGACCCCATGAATGGACGAGTCCTTTCGTCGGTGCCGTTTCGTTCGCGCCAGCATGCGTCGGTCAACGCCGCGACGCCGTTGGCAGGCCCGGACGGCGTCTTCGTGACGGCGAGCTATGACACGGGAGCCGCATGGCTGGGGTGGAGGGGCGACGGCGAGCTGGCCGAGGGCTGGATGCAGGGGGACGCGCTCTCGGCCCACATTTCGACCCCAGTGCGGAAGGGAGGACTTCTGTTCGGGTTCCATGGGCGGCAAGAGCAAGGGGCGGAGCTGCGTTGCATCCGGGTGGCCGATGGCTCGGTGGCATGGGCCTCGCCGCGAGTGGGGGTGGGCTCGGTCCTTGTGCAGGGCGATCGGCTGCTGGTGTTGCTGGAGTCCGGCGAATTGATCATGGCGGACGCGTCGGGGACGGGTTGGAAGGTCCTTGCGCGGGCGCAGGTGCTCGGAAGCGGGGTGCGTGCCAGCCCGGCGGTCGCGGGCGGCGTGCTCTACGCGCGGGACAAGGCCCGGCTTGTTGCGGTGCGCCTTGCCGGGCGGCCGTGACGGTGGCGGGCGACGTGGATGTCCTGCGGACCATTTGGCGTGCTCGCCATGGGAGGGGGACGTGGATAGCGTGAAGGCGTGATTTCCGACCGGGACTACATGCGGGAGGCGAGCGCGGGTGGCATCGGGTTGGCGGTGAAGCTGATCTGGGTCCTTGCAGGGTGCTTCATCGTGCAGAGCGTCCTTGCGTTTCATGGGCGCGTCGATGTGGTGGGCGCGTTGGGGCTAAGCTGGACGGCGCTTCGCGAGGGGCGCGTCTGGACGCTTCTGACGTACCAGTTCCTGCACTCGGTGCCGCTGCCGTTCCATCTGCTGGCGAACGGCCTGGGGCTGTACTTCTTCGGGCGCAGCGTGGAGGAACAGGTGGGCTGGCGCCGCTTCCTTGGGATTTATCTCCTTGGGGGAACGCTGGGCGGATTGCTGGAGGTTGGGCTGGGCGGGTTGTTCGGGCGCGGGGTGACGGTGGTGGGAGCGTCGGCCGGGGTGTGCGCGGTGGTGGCGACGTATTGCCGGCTGAATCCCGAGCGACGCGCGATGTTCAGCCTGTATTTCATCCCGGTGGAGATGCGGGCCTCGGTCTTGCTCTGGGTGCTCGTGGCTTACGACGGCTGGTGCGCGGTTTTTCCGATGGACCGTGTGGCGCACCTCGCTCACCTCGGGGGCTATGGCGTGGGGTTCCTTGCCGTGCATGGGCTGAACTCGGAGGACGGGTGGGTGTCGAAGGCGTGGCAGGGACTGCGTTGGTCAAGGCCCCGGCTGCGGCTTGTCCGGGACGGGGAGGAACGGGGTGCAAGGCGCGCGGAACAAGCTCGGGCGCGGGCCCCCCGGGGGCACGACTGGAGCCATGACATCGACCCGATCCTCGACAAGATCGCGGCGCACGGGATCCAAAGCCTCACGGACACGGAACGTTCGCTGCTGGAAAAGGCGAGGAAACGGATGCTCGGGGGATCATGAGGCAGCGTGCGCGGGTCATGGAACGGGGCGGACGAGGGCCGGAAGGGCGGAAAGGGATGAACGGCATGATGGCGGGTGCATGGAAGAAGGCGGTGTGGGTGGTGCTGGCGTGCGCCGCGTGGGCGTTGCATGGAACGTTCCGGGCCGAGGCGTTGGTGGTGACCTCCATCCGGCGAATCAACCCGCCGGCGACGGGCACCGACCAGATCCGGGGCAAGCCCGGGGACCAGGTGGAGATCCGGGGCACGGGCATGGCGTCCGTCACGAGCGTGCGGTTCGGGTTGGGCACGGCCACCTTCTCGGCCACGGACCAGCGCATCGTGGCGATCATTCCGCCGACGGCGACGATCGGCTCGTTGAGCCTGTACGACGCATGGGGCCTTGCCTGGGCGTCCGACTTCAACTTCCAGATCGCGCCCCGCGTCACCAAGTATGCCCGAGCGTTGCCCGAGCCGCAGGGTCCGGCTGATTCGCTCCGGGGCGTCCCCGGCAACTCGGTGCGGTTCGAGGGCAACAACTTCGCGGACCCCGGCGACCCCACCTTCACGACGCGGGTTTGGTTCCCGGCGGCGTCGGGCGGATACGTGGCCGCGACAACGGAGCTGGCGAG
>CAIYFP010000417.1 GCA_903925515.1 uncultured Verrucomicrobiota bacterium | reverse complement strand
GACGCGAGCCATCGCCCTGACGCCATCCAAGGGCGACGCCGCGTCCTTCGTGTGCTCCGCATGGACGACCAACCGCACGGGCGCGCCGCTTGCTGGCAACGCAAATGACAGGGCCGCCAGCGTGCGGCCGTCCGTATCCGCCGACGCAGCCGCCCCGTGAACCCGTGCTGCGACCGCGCCATGGACATGGAAGGGCGCGCCCTCCGCGTTGGGCTCCTTGGTCACCCAGGCCACGTCGCCGTCCACCCCCGCCCGGAGCGCCACATGCGCGTTGCCCATCACCGACAACGTCGCCCGCAACGGGATGTCGCGCCCGGCGGGGGTGGAAAGCTCCAGTACCATGACGTTGTCCATCGGCGCGAGGAACGCACGGGCCCTGACGATCGCCCCTGCCATCATGCATTCGGAGCGGATCTCGGCGTTCCGGATGTCATGGGTCACGGCGAAGGCGCTGCCGGGGTGGGCGCCCGTGGCCCCCTCGATGACCAGGACGGCGAGGTTGAGGATGTGCTGGTTGTAACGGCCCGCCGCGACATCGTTGCCGGCGTGGAATCCGTTCTTCCCCAGGTAATACCGCAGCGAATGGATGTCGCCGCCTAGGTGCGCCCCAAGGTCGCCGTTGCCGAGATAGGCGCCCTTCATGAGGGTGCGGCAGGTGGCGTCGTCCCATGGCTCGTGGTAGGTCGGTGATGCCTGGTCGAGCAGGGCGGCAAGCGTCCGCCAATCCTCCTCGTCGGGATGGCGTGGGTCCGTGCCTGGCTTGCCGGGGGACGGTCGAGGACCGGTGCCGCCCGGCTGGGTGCGCATCCCGTGCGCCGCCCATGCCGCCGCCGCCCATGTCGTGCCCGCGACCCTCAGGAATGCCCGCCTCTTCATCCGCCCAAGATGGAAATCCCCGGGGCCTTGGTGACAGCAAAAACCCGATGCCCCCGCACGGTTGGGCCTATGCGGGAGGCCGCGTACGCAAGCGGGCCTTGATGGCGTGGCGTCTGGAAAAATGCCATTGACCGACGGGCGCGGCGGCCGGTTCCCTTCTGGACAGAGGGCAGGGGTTGCGCGCGTCGGCTTGCGAGCCTTGCGCTGCCTTGGGGCGGCGTGGCGGCCGGGGCGTGACCATGCCGGGTTGGGCCCCGTCACCCCATCGCCGTCGCGGCGGTGGGCTTTTTGTTTGGAGGCCCAGTGCCGAGACGAGCCCATGGCCGGGCCGTTCGAGAACATGAAGAAGCCAGCGTCCAGCAAGTATCGTCCGTTTCCCGTGGTGAACCTTCCCGACCGCCGATGGCCGGGGCGGGAGCTGTCGTGTCCGCCGACGTGGTGCAGCGTGGACCTTCGGGACGGGAACCAGGCGTTGGCGGTGCCGATGAACGTGTCGCAGAAGCTGGAGATGTTCGAGGCGTTGGTGGGTTGCGGGTTCAAGGAGATCGAGGTGGGGTTTCCGGCGGCGTCGAACACGGAGTTCGCGTTCATGCGGCGGCTGATCGAGGACGGTCGGATCCCGCCGGACGTGACCATCCAGGTGCTGGTGCAGGCGCGGGAGGACCTGATCGAGCGGACGTTCGAGTCGTTGCGGGGGGCGCGGTCGGCGATCGTGCACCTGTACAACTCGACGTCGCCGGCGCAGCGCCGGGTGGTGTTCGGGCTGGACAAGGCCGGGATCGTGGAGATCGCGCGGCGCGGCACGCGCTGGATCCGGGAGCGGGCGCGAAGGATGGAGTCGGAGGGGACTCGGATCCGTCTCGAGTACTCGCCGGAGAGCTTTTCCGGGACGGAGGTGGAGTTCTCGCTGGAGGTGTGCGAGGCCGTGCTGGCGGAGTGGGGGCCGGAGCCCGGGCGCCCGGTGATTTTCAACCTGCCGGAGACGGTGGAGGTGGCGATGCCGAACGTGTACGCGGACCAGGTGGAGTGGTTCATCCGGCACCTCGGCCGTCCGGAGGACGTGATCGTGTCGGTGCACACGCACAACGACCGCGGCACGGGCGTGGCCTCGACGGAGCTGGCCATGCTGGCTGGGGCGACGCGGGTGGAGGGGACGTTGTTCGGGAACGGGGAGCGGACCGGCAACCTCGACATCGTGACGGTCGCGCTAAACCTCTACATGCACGGGATCGACCCGGGGCTGGAGTTGTCGGACCTCAACCGGCTGCGCGCGGTGTACGAGCGCTGCACGGGGATGACGGTCCCGGCGCGGCATCCGTACGCGGGCGAGCTGGTGTTCACGGCGTTCTCGGGGTCGCACCAGGACGCGATCCGCAAGGGGTTGCGCGAGCGGGAGGCCGCGCTGGTGCGGGGGGAGACGCCGTCATGGGACGTCCCGTACCTTGCGATCGACCCGGGCGACATCGGGAGGGAGTACTCGGAGGTCATCCGGGTGAACTCGCAGTCCGGGAAGGGCGGGGTGGCGTACCTGCTGGAGTCGGAGTTTGGGATCGAGTTGCCGAAGGACTTGCAGCGGGAGTTTGGCCCAATCGCGAACGACGCGGTGGACCGGCTGGGGCGGGAGGTCCGCGCGGGCGAGCTGAAGGGGATGTTCTGGAAGGAATACATCGAGCGCGACGCGCCGTGGCGGTTGAGGGGCTTCGACGCGGACAGCCACGACGGCGTCGTGCGATGCCGCGCCCACGTGGAGCACGACGGGCAGGCGTCGGTGCTGGAAGGGCAGGGGAACGGGCCGTTGGCGGCGTTGGTGCATGCGTTGGCGGCTGCCGGGCACGGGCGGCTTGAGATCGTCCACTACTCGGAGCACGCGCTGGGCAGCGGCGAGGGCGCGACCGCGATCGCGTACATCCATGCGCGGTTCCCGGACGGGCGGACGCGCTGGGGTGCCGGGGTGGACACGCACATCGAGCTGGCGTCGGTGAAGGCGGTGTTCTCGGCGTTGAACCGGGGGGCGTGAGGGGGCCTT
>CAIYFP010000416.1 GCA_903925515.1 uncultured Verrucomicrobiota bacterium | reverse complement strand
GCCGGGATGCGGGGGGCCACGTTCGCGTGGGTCCCCGGTGGTGTCGTCGCTTCGCTCCTCGACCACCGGCTACAAGCTGAGAAGCCTCCGGCTTCATGTCAGATGGGCGCCAGGGTCACTTTGGATGAGACCACCCGCGCCCATGCCGCGGTCGCCCATCCGCTACCATCGCGTGCTGGCACGCCGCCTGCCGCCACTCACCTGCTTGGGGATCGAGAGCTTCCGTGCTCCTTACCCGAGGATTTGGAGGCCTCGCATGGGTCAGGCATGGCGAAGGGTGACCCGTTCGAGGTCGCGTGACTGCCGCATGCAAAAGCCCCGCGGGACACGAGGATTCCTCGCGGCGAAACACCGGCGATGGGCGAGGCACGACACTAGTTGCCCAAGGCGTTGGTGCGCCAGCGGTCGGTCACGGCCCAGAGGTTCAGGGGGCCGAGGGACTTGCCGTGCTTGAGGTAACGGGTGCTGCCGTCGGCGAAGGCGTAGTTGGCGCCGCCGCCCTGCCCGCCGGAGGGGCCGCGGACGCCGGAGTTGTGCATGCTGTGGTTGAGCACCTCGACGTCGTTGCCGAGCTTGCCTTCGAGGAAGTCCATGAAGTAGTGGCCGATGGAGTAGAGCTTCTCGCCGTAGATGATGGTCTCGGAGACCTGGGGAATGGCGGCCTCGTTGATCGTCCTGCCCATGATGGAGTTCATGTTGAACTCCGCGCCCATGGTTTCCTGGAGGTAGTCGTTCCAGCCATTGATGATGTAGGAACGGGGCGCGGCGTCGGCGACGAGGTTGGTGCGAGACTCGGCGGTGGCGGGCCTTCCCTTGCCGTCTGGGCCCATGTCGGAGGGACAGACGAGGAGGCGGACCTGGTTGTAGTTGGGGCGGAGGCGCTCGGGCCATCGGGGGCCGCCGGAACGTTCGGGGTAGTTGCCGTTGTTGTCGGAGAGATAGACGGCGGTGGCGACACCGAGCTGGCGGAGCTGGTTGACGCAGGAGATGCGCTTGGCGGCCTCCTTGGCCTTTCCAAGGCTGGGCAGGAGCATGCCGGCGAGGATCGCGATGATCGCGATGACGACCAGCAGCTCGATCAGGGTGAAGCCCGCGACGCGGCGCCGGGCCCACGCCGACGCTCGACTGGAACCATGTTGTTTCATCATTCTAGCCTTCTTCTTGATGGATTGCCGTGCCGGCCCGCGCGCCCGTCCCGCATCGTCGCATCGTCGTCGAATCGACCCGGCGCGGAATCCGTCAGGCTGCGGAACGCATGATGCGCAGGAAAACAAGGATGGTCACGGTCCTCGTCGTGGTCGCGGCCGGCTACGTGTACCGGTTCACGGACTGGATCGTGCCGCCGCGCATTCAAGTGGATGTCACGACGCGCCCGGTGCGCGGCGGCTTGCCCGAGGGAGCGGTGCTGACGCCGGTGTTCATGCTGGACCGCGAGGCGCCGCTGACGTCGATCCGGGTGGTCGCCGTGAGCAATGTCCCGCCGGGCGTGCTCGGGAAGGTCGCATGGCAGGTGACCCGCCCGCCGGGGCGCGAGCCGGTCCGGGGCTTCCTGTTCGACGACTCGTTGCCCGGGGCCATGGTGGTCTCGAAGGCGCAACCGCTCGTGCCCGGCGGCGTCTATCGCGTGGACGTCGCCGCCGGTCGCCTGCGCGGGCAACGCGATTTCGTCGCGCGCGCCGCCTCGGACACGGCGCCCGCCGAGTAGCCCTCGCTCAGGGCTCGCGTGCCCCGCCTCCATGGGCATACTCCTTTTCCGGGCCATGGCACGACGACGCATCCCGTCCCTCCAAGGGCAGTTCATCCTCGACGGCGGCAAGCTGTCGGGATCCGCCTTCCATCGCTCGGTTGTGCTGGTCTGCCGGCATGATGCCAAGGGCGCCTTCGGGCTCGTGCTCACCCACCTGTCGGGGCGTGCGCTCCATGCGGCGCTGGACATGGACCTTGATCTTCCCGAGACGCTGCGGGACCTGCCGCTGGCGCGCGGCGGGCCGGTCCAGCCGGGAGCGCTGAGCTTCCTTGTGTCCGAGCCCGCGATGCTCAACCCCAATGTCATGCCCGGCCTTCGGCTCGGGCATGACCCCGACGACTTGATGGACCTTGGCCGTGCATGGCTGCCCGGGCGCAAGGTCCGCGTCTTCGCCGGGTACGCGGGCTGGTCCCCGGGCCAGCTCGACGAGGAGATCCTCCGCGAGTCATGGATTTGCCACCCGGCGTCCCTTGATCTGGTCTTCGACGCGCCGCCGGATGGCCTGTGGCGCCAGATTCTCGTGTCGCGGCCGAAATGGCAGGAACGCATCCTGCCGGACGCGCCGGAGAACCTCCTGAGCAACTAGCGCATGGCCCAAGGCCTCATCTTTTTCGCCGTGCCCCATGAGGCGAAGCCATTCCTGCGGCGAGCCCGCAAGGCCGGGCTTCCCGTGGCACGCCGGTCCCCCTCGCTGCCGTCCATCGTCGCCGAGGCATCGGTGGGCCCCCACCATGTCGTCGTTTCCGGCATGGGGCAGGCCCGGGCGCTGGCCGCTGCGAATGCGGCCATGGAATCCACGGAGGCCGAGTGGGTGCTGACCTGCGGTTTTGCCGGGGCGCTCGACCCCGGGCTGCAAGTCGGCGACGTCCTGCACGACGCCGACCCATGGTTCCCGCTTGGCCTGGCATCGCGCGACACGGGTTCACGCCCTGCACGGTTTGCGTGCTCGCCACGCGTCGCCGTCACGCGGCATGACAAGGCACGGCTGCGCGACGAGTCCCATGCCGACGCCGTGGAGATGGAGTCCGGGGTCATCCGCGACCTGTGCCTCGCGCGGGCGACGCCCTCGGCCACCCTCCGCGTGGTGTCGGACGCGGCCGGGGAGGACCTGCCGTTCGACTTCAACGCGCTGCTGACGCCTTCACACGACATCCACGCCGGGCGCATGGCATGGGCCATCGCGCGCGCGCCATGGAAGGTGGCGTCGTTGATGGGTTTCCAGCGCCGGGTTTCGTTTGCGGCGCGTCGCCTTGCGGAGGCCGCCGTCATGATCATCGCCGGGACGCCGGAGCGGAGCGCCCCGACCCTGGTTGCCCCCACATGAAGAGCTCGCCCAACCCCTTCGAGCTTCCCGGCCTGCGCGTGACCGTGGACCGCGTGGTCCATCGGCTGCTGCCGGTCGCCGAGAAGCCGCATTCCTTCGTGTACTTCATCACGGTGCACAACGATGCCGACGTCCCCGTGACGCTGCTGCGTCGCAAGTGGGTGGTGACGCATGCGAGCGGGGAGACGGACGTGGTGGTTGGGGAGGGGATCGTGGGCCAGACACCGGAGATCGCGCCCGGCGAGACGTTCTCGTACAACTCCCAGCACCTCATCCCCGGCCCGCATGCGGTCGCCTCCGGGGCGTATCTTGGGTCGGACCCGGAGGGCCGCGCCGTCGTCGTGCGGATCCCGCCGTTCCGGATGGTGGTGCCGGGCCGCGGCTAAGTAGAGTAGGCGAGGCTGGGGTGACGGAGTTAAACAGACCGCAGTTGTCAGTTTCCGGCCCCAGCCTCGCCCCTCATCAAACCGGACAGGCGGTTTTACCGCATCCGGCTTTCCGAGGGTCGTTCGTCGCATCGCT
>CAIYFP010000415.1 GCA_903925515.1 uncultured Verrucomicrobiota bacterium | reverse complement strand
GCAAGCAGATCGAGCAAGCACGACCGATCCAACTGAATCGTTCCGGCTAAGGGACGCCCAAGCTGGGGTGCATGCCCACTCGATCCGATGGCATGTTGGCGCGCAGCCTGCCGAAGCCCACCGGGTGGGGTCCCGAGGGATTCCCTCATGTTTGCGGGGGGATGGGCGTCCCGCCCTCGCTCCCGCACTCCGGCGGGTCAATCAAGACCCAAAAACCAGCCCAAAATCCCGTTGTGAACAACTCTCGAACAACCGCGAACATGTTTCACTCGTTCCCGGACATGGGCTCGCCTAAAAGCCTCGCCCGCTGGTTCTGCCATGCCCGCCCCCAAGGCTTCGCGAGGCGGTCAACCGACGGCGCCGATAGATTCACAACAATTTGATCATCAATGATTTGCCGAATTAGCATTGCTTCGAGTTACGCCTGCGCCAAACGGGTCTCTCCCCACCCGTGCGCGGCGCAAACTGCTGGACAATCGAAGGTTACAACCCGGTGCCATGCCCCGGGTGAATAAACTCTTGTCTTCAATCCCAACCTCCTAACCCTTGCTCATCCACATGTTGCCCACTGCGGAATCAGTCTGGAGCGCCGCGCAAGACCTTCTGCGAGGCATGTTGAAGGCCGAGATCTACGCCCTCTGGTTCGCCCCGGTCCGCGTCGGCCGCCTCCATGGTGACTCCATCGAGCTGATCGTGGCCGACGACTTTTGCGAGGTGTGGCTCCGGGAGAACTACAACGAGTTGCTTCGCTCGGTCGTCAGCCGTGCCGCCGTACGCCCCATGCAGATCGTCTTCTCGGTCGATTCAACACCCCCCGCTCCCTCGCCATCCCGCGCCGCCGTCCCTGAATCCTCCTCCCCGGCGGGAGAGGGTCCCGCCCTTGTCGTCTCCCCGGAACCCGAGCCTGCCAAGGTGACGGACCCGCCCTTCAACCCGCAAAATTCCTTCGAGACATTCATCGTCGGAGGCAACAACCAGTTCGCCCACAGCGTTGCCCTCGCCGTCGCCCAAAACCCCGGCAAGTCCTTCAACCCCCTCTTCCTCTTCGGTGGAGTCGGCCTCGGCAAAACCCACCTGCTTCACGCCATCGGCAACCATGTCCTCTCGGCCAAGCGCAACGCCAAGGTCGCCTACCTGAGCTGCGAACGCTTCACCAACGAGTTCATCGACGCCCTCCAGACCCATTCGATTGTCAAGTTCCGCCGTCGCTACCGCCAGCTCGACGTCCTCCTGGTGGACGACATCCAGTTCCTCGTCGGCAAGGAACGTATCCAGGAGGAGTTCTTCCATACCTTCAACGCGCTCCACGAGGCCCGGAAACAGATTGTCCTCACCTGCGACCGGCCGGCCAACGAGATCCAAGGCCTCGAGCAACGACTCGTGTCCCGATTCGAGTGGGGCCAGACCGCCGACCTCCAACCCCCGGACGTCGAGACCCGCATCGCCATCCTGCGCGCCCGCGAAAAGTCACTCGGCTCACACCTCCCCCCCGAGATCACCAACTTCCTCGCCGCACGCATCCGAACCAATGTCCGAAGGCTCGAGGGCGCATTCACCCGCGTCGCGGCCTATTCCCAGCTCACCGGCCGCCCCCTCACCCTCGAGACCGTCGAGTCGCTCCTCCGCGAAATCCTCCAGGAGGAAGGCCGCCAGGCCGTCACCATCGAGTTCATCCAGAAGCGCGTCGCCGAGCATTACGACATCCGCCTCGCCGACATGACGTCCAAGCGGCGCCCCGAGAACATCGCGTTCCCCCGCCAAGTCGCGATGTACCTCGCCCGCCAACTCACCGAGAACTCCCTCGCCTCCATTGGCGACGCCTTCGGCGGGCGCGACCATGGGACCGTCCTCCATGCGTGCCGCCAGGTGAAGGACCGCATGGAAGTCGATGCCAATGTCCGCCAGACCGTCAGCTACCTCGAGAAGCAGCTCCAGCGCTGATCCCAAGGCAGCATCCCAAGCCGCGTCGGCGCCCACTCCATGACACGTCACCCGCGGCGCCTGCTCGTCCTCCTCTCGCTCCGCCTCTTCCTCGCACCCGCCGGCGCCAAGGACGGCGTCACCCCCATCAAGTCGGACTTGTTCCCGCCCGAGCCATGGCACAACCACGGCTCCTGCATCCTCCAGATCCCCAACCGCCAGCTCCTTGTCGTCTGGTTCCATGGCTCCGGCGAACGCAAGGCCGACGATGTCCGCATCGAGGGCGCCCGCCGCATTCGCGGCCGATGGACGCCCCGCATGACCGTGGCTGACACCCCGGGCTACCCCGACACCAACCCCAGCCTCTTCCTCGACGCCCGCCAACGCCTCTGGCTCGTCTATCCCACCATCCTTGCCAACCTCTGGGAATCCGCGCTCCTCAAGGTTCACGTGTCCTCGTCCTACTCGGGCAAGGGCGTGCCCGTCTGGGACCACCATGACGTCCTCCATGTCACTCCCGGGCCCGAGTTTGACCGCGAGGTCACGGCGACCCTTCCCATGCTCGCCGCATCCGCCAACGAACCCCAATGGACCGAATCCACGCGGCGCGAGGTCAAGGAATACCTTGATGCCCTCCATCTCAACACCACCAACCGCCTCTATCGTCGGCTTGGCTGGATGACCCGAGCCCACCCCCAAGTCCTTGGGTCGGGCCGGATCCTCATGCCGCTCTACCATGATGGCTTCTCCGCATCGCTCGTCGCCCGGAGCGACGATCACGGGGTTACATGGACGACCAGCCATCCCCTCATCGGCGGCGGCAACATCCAGCCCTCCATCGTCATGGGACGCTCCGGCCAGCTTGTGGCCTTCATGCGCGACAACGGCCCGCCACCCAAGCGCCTCCTCCAGGCCACATCGCTCGACCATGGCACCACATGGGGACCCGTCACCGACAGCCCGATCCCCAACCCAGGCTCCGGGGCCGAGGTCATCCGGCTGCGTGACGACTCATGGCTCTTCGTCGGCAACGACACCGAGGACGGGCGCCACCGTCTTTCCCTGTGGCTCTCCACCGATGACGGCGCGACATGGCGGTCTCGCCGGATCCTTGAGGACACGGCTGGCGACTCCTTCTCCTACCCCAGCATCATCCAAGCTCACGACGGGCGCATTCACGTCACCTACAGCGTGGCCACCAAGGCCGGCGAGACCATTCGGCACGCCGAGTTTCCCGTCGCATGGATGACAGACGCTCCTCCCTAGTGTGGTGTCTCGCCCATGGCTGGTGTGCCGCCGCGAGGGATTTTCGTGTCCAACGAGGCGCGAGTGACGAGCAGACCCGCTGAGGTCTGTGAGGAGTAAGCCACGCCGTGGGACGCGAAAACAGCCGCGGCCCTT
Organism: uncultured Verrucomicrobiota bacterium; assembly: GCA_903925515.1. Classification (GTDB taxonomy): domain Bacteria; phylum Verrucomicrobiota; class Verrucomicrobiia; order Limisphaerales; family UBA9464; genus UBA6176. The sequence continues at coordinate 238 of CAIYFP010000415.1, read as the reverse complement.
CGTGTTGCCCCATGAAAGCCACGGGGCTTCGTCGTTCGTCCGTCGCAGACCGCTGCGGGCAGGCCCCGTCCTGACGCCTCGCCCCTGGGCTTTCCTCGGGCACCCCATCACCCGCGTTCCCGCACGCGGCAGCAAGGATGCCGCAACCCCGGACGTCGGGGGCAGAGTGGCGGCGGCATCCTGCCGCTGCGGCTCTGCCACGGTTCCGCCGGGCGAGGGCACCCGGCCCGCAACCCGG
>CAIYFP010000414.1 GCA_903925515.1 uncultured Verrucomicrobiota bacterium | reverse complement strand
TCGGGTTGCTCCCAGAATGCCCCGGGGCTTCGTGGTTCGTCCGTCACAGACCGCTGCGGGTAGGCTCCGTCCTCACGCCTTGCCCCGGGGCATTCTTGGAGCAACGAAACACCAGCGATTTGTGAGACACGACACTAGCCGACGTAGAGGGCTTGGCGGACCTCGTGAGCGAGGACGGCGGTGACCGGGTACCGCCGTTCGGGATCCTTTTCGAGGCAGCGCAGGATGATTTTCTCGAGGGCCGGCGGGATGTCCGGGTTGGCGTAGGAGGGCGGGGCGAACTCGGATCGGTCAAGTTGCCGGCGGAGGATGGCGTCCGGGGTTTCGCCCGGGAACGGCTTGCGGAAGGTCAGGAGCTCGTAGGCGGCGACGCCGTAGGCCCAGATGTCGGCACGTTGATCCACCGGCTGGCGGAGGAGTTGCTCGGGGGCCATGTACGAGGGGGTGCCCGGGTTCTTGTCGAGCTTGCGCGGTGGCTTGGGGATGGGCTGGGCAAGGTCGAAGTCGATCAGTCGGACTGAGCCGTTGCGGGTCATGACAACGTTCTCGGGCTTGAAGTCGAGGTGCATGTACCCGTGGTCGTGGAGGTGCTCGAGGGCCTCTGCGAGGTCGATCAGCGCCTGGGCGGCGTGCTCGGCGAGCACGGGGTCGTTGGCAGCCATGCGAAGCTTCAGGTTCTCACCCTCGACGTACTCCATGACGAGGGCCAGCTCGCCGCCGATCTTGCCGTGCTCGACATAGCCGATGATCGACGGGTGGGGCGGCAGGGATTGGAGGACCTCGGCGCCCATGAGGAAGCGACGGCGCTCGGCGAAGTTGAGGAGGCTGTTGTCCAGCATCACCCGCACGGCATGGGGGGCGCCCGACTCGTCCGTTGCCAGCCAAATCTCGGACACGCCGCCCGCGTTGATGTGCTCGTGCAGCGTGTATCGTCCCAGTCTTGTTCCTGCTTCCAGCATGAGGTCCGCGCCGGCGGACGGGCTTGCCTAGCAAAGGCCGGGCCATGCGGCAAACGACTTCACCCGGCCGGGCCCGTCCATGGCGCCGGCCGGCGTCATGCCGCGAGGCTTTTCCCCCGTTGCTCCGAGGCCGCGGGGCTCGGCCCGGGGAAAACCGTGAACGTGGCCATGGTCGAGGACACCGGGAGCCGACCCATCCATGAATGGGGAGTCGGCGGGGGATGTCGGTCAGCGGGTGGCGCCGCCCTTGGTGAAGGCACGGATGTTCTTCACTCCGGCGCGGCGGGTCATCTGGAGGGCGCGGGCAACCTTTTCCCATGGGGCGGCCTTGTCGGCGCTGAGGACCACCTGGAGGTCCGGGTTGCCGGCCGCGCTGGCTTGCAGTTCCTGCCCCAGCTTGTCCTCCGTGACGGCGCGGTTGCCGATGTAATACGCGGGCTCGGAGGCGGCGATGGTGACGACGAGGGGGGGCTTGGAGTCCGTGGCGCCCGCCTTGGGTGCGTCGGCGACCTCGGGGAGGGTGAGCTTGACGGAGGGTTGGTTGCGATACGTGGTGGAGACGAGAAGGAAGACAAGGAGGACGATGAGGACGTCGATGAGGGAGATGATGACGATGGCCGGGGCGGCGCGCTTGCGGCGGGGATAAAAGCTCATGGGCGGGCGCGGTCATGGGCCGAGGTGGACGAGTAAAGGCGACGGAGCAGGGCGTCGCATCGCCACTCCAGCTCGAGGGCCAGCGCCTCGACCTTCTTGTTGAAGTAACTCCATGCCACGAGCGCCGGGATGGCGACCATGAGGCCGAGGAGCGTCTTGTTGAGGGCGGCGCCGACGCCCTTGGCGATGAGGGAGTTGTCGCCCGCGACGGCGCGGCCGAAGTCGCCGAAGAGGGGGATGATGCCATAGACGGTGCCGACCAGGCCGAGGAGGGGCGCGATGCCCACGATGATCTCGAGGGTCACAAGGCCGCGCTCGAGAAGAAGGACCTCGCGCCGGGCATGGAGCTGGAGCGCGGCAAGGTTCTCGGGCTTGGGCTCGGCGAGGTGGTCGAGGATGGACGTGGCGAGGCGTGCGAGCGGGGAGGGTTGTGCAAGGCAGGCCCCGCGTAGCGCCCCGGGCTCGGCGGTGGAGAGGAGGGGCACCAAGCCGGGCGGAAGGACGCGGGCGCGGCGCATGGCCCATGCCCGTTCGAGGACGAAGGCGAGCGCGACGACGGAGAGGGCGAGCAGAAGCCATGTGAACGCGCCGCCGTCCTTGATCCAGTCTGCCATGGGTTTTCCTTGCGTGGGGAGTGTCGTGGGGCCGGCGTGCCCGGCCTAGTTGTCGTAGTGGAACGTGAAGGTGATCTCGCGCGAGTCCTTGCCGACGAGGCGGCGCATGGACTCGGGCCATGGCGCGTAGGGAGCCTGCGACATGACGGCGCTCTCGCACAGGAGCGCCCACAGGTCCCCGACGTCGGACGAGACCTGGGTCATGTCCGCGACGGAGCCGTTGGAACGGAGCTGGAACTTGATGACGACACGTCCGTAGCGGTCCAGGGCGTAGCGATGCTCCTCGAGGAGCGCGTACCAGCGTTGCTGCACGGCATAGATGAGCTGCCGGTCGTAGCTGGCGAACGGGGAGGAACGAACGTCAAGCGACGCCTCGACCGAGAAGCGCTTCACGCCTCCCTCCTGCTGCATCTTCTCCGTGACGACGACCCCCTTTTGCTCGCGCGCCTGGGCAAGGCGCTTGATCGCCTTGCGCGGTGGCGTGGTTGCTTCCTGTGCGGCGGCGGCCTTCTGCTCGGGCTGGGCCCTGCGGGGGGATTGAGCACTCGGCGTGACGGGGTTGGGGACGGCCTTGGCCAGTTGGGTTTCGCCGGGCTTCAGGCCACCCGGCTTGGTTTCCTCGGACATGGGCTGCGCTTGCCGGGCCTTCTCGGGCGCCTTCGCCGCCTCGGCCGGCTTGGCCTCGGACTTGGCGGGGGGGGTCTCGGCGGCCTTGGTCACCTGCGGCGGGACGGGCGCGGCGACGGGCTCGGGCGGGGTGGTTGCGGCGCGCTGGACGTCGAGTGTGGCCGGGCGGTCCGGGCGCCGGCCCTCGACGCGGGGCACGGTGGCCTCGGCGACGGGCGGGTTGGGGTTTCCCGCGAGGGTGTTGGCGGTGGAGTAGTAGGGCGTGTCCTTGGGTTCCTGCTCGGTGACGAGCGTGGGATCGACCTCAAGGAACTGGAGGGGGATCTCGACCGCCCGCTCGGCTTCCGTGCGGGGCTGGGGGGGCATGGCCGGCTCGGGTGCGGGCGGAGGCGGAAGCACGGTGTCGCGCACCCATTGGGGAACAGCCTCGGGCCGTTGCAACGCGAGTTGTCGGACGCCGTTCCATGAGAGGAAGGCCATGGCGTGCAACGCAAGGGAGGCAACCAGCCAACGCCCAAGGCGCGTCGGGCGGTCGTCCCCGGGCCCGTTCACGCCCCATGGTGCCGTCGTTGAACTCAAGCCCTGCGACCCTGAAGAAGCCATCTCGCGCCTGCAACCGGGGATTCCCGGGTGCATGAGGCGCACGCCCCGGGCAGCGGCCGGAAACATTCCCGTAACACGCGTGACACGCGCAGGTCATTGTGTGCGGGTCCCGCGGCGGCTTCGCCCGGATTCGTGCATGACTTCCATTCTCCTCGGGCGCGCGTGTCGGATCGCAACGGTGGTTTCCCTCGTCGGTTGGCTGGCCGCGTCGGCGGCCCCGTCGCCGGTGGTCATCAACGAGGTGTTTTACCATGCGCCCGGCGACAGGGAGGACCTGCAATGGGTGGAGTTGCACAACGCCGGGACGACGGCGGCGGACCTCGGTGGCTGGTCGTTCAGCAAGGGGCTGAAGCTGACGTTCAAGCCGGGAACCCGCATCGAGCCGGGCGGCTATCTTGTCGTCGCGCGCGACGCCGGTCGCTTCGCGTCGTTCCATGAGGTTCCCCTCGCCGCCACCTTCGCGTCGAAGCTGAGCCGGAAGGGCGAGCGCATCGAGTTGTCCGATGCATCCGGCAAGGTCGTGGACGCGGTCCAGTTCTCGGACAAGGCGCCATGGCCGTCCGGCGCGGACGGCGCGTCCGGTTCGTTGGAACGTGTCTGCCCGGGGGCGTCCTCGGACGACCCCGCGAACTGGGTTGCCTCGCCCCTTTCCGTGGACCGGGAAAGGCCCATGGGAACGCCCGGTGCCCGGAACGCGGGCTTCCAGCCGTCCTTGCCGCCCGTGGTCACGTCGCTGGCGTTCGCCCCGTCGCTGCCCGCGACAAACCAACCCGTCACCGTGGATGCGGAGGTCCGCGGTAGCCCGGCGGTGGCAAGGATGGAGCTTCTCTATCGCGTCGCGTCGGCGGGCAACGAACGCGAGGAGGTGGCCATCCCCATGGTGTCGGCGGGCCCGGGCAAGCACCGCGCCGTGGTCCCTCCGCAGGCGCAGGGGAGCGTCATCCGGATGCGCGTGCGAGCCACGGGCGTGGACGGGGTAGCGCGGTTGCATCCGGCCCCGACGGAGCCCGGGCCGGCGGTGTCGGCGTTCGTCCCATGGCCGGTGGCGGCCTCGGCCATCCCGCAGGCGTGGATCATCCACACGACATCGGGCGAGTCGAAGGCGGCGCTGGCCCGGGCCCGGGCCATGGGGCGTGGCCCGATGGAGATGTTCCTTGGGCCGCCGCCCGACGCGGAGGCGGAGGCGCGGGCGGACGCGAGGAAGATGCTGGAGCAACGGCTGGACCTGTCGTCGTGGTGGTTTGCATGGACGGTCCGGCTTGCTCCGGACGAGCCGGGGCGGGCCGGGACATGGCGCGGGTGGATGCGGGACAAGCTCGCGGCGCGCGGTGTGTTGATGGACCGGTTGCTGGACGGGCCCGGGATCGAGGACCGGCTGGAGAGCCTCCCGGGCGTGGCGGAGGCCTTCATGGACGCGGTGGCCAAGGAGGCTGCGGCACGGTTGACGGAGGCGCGTCGCGGCGAATGGACATCATGGGTGGAGTCGCGCCGAAACACCGGGAACGAGGGCATGATCACGTCGCGCGCGGACCTTGAGGGCGCATGGCACGCGCTGTCGCTCGGTGGCGAGCCGGCGCCGGACGTGCTCGCAAGGGCCCACGAGGCCTTCCGGCGGCTCGACGTGGAGCGGGAGGCCATCCTTGCCGAGGTCCGGGCGGGCATGGGCAAGGCGCGGTTGTTCCGCGAGCAACGGGACCGCGCCGAGACGTTGGGAGATGCCATGCCGGGGCGGCTCAAGCCCTTGCTGGACCCGGGCGCGGCCGGGCGGCTTGAACGATGGAAGGAGGGGCCGCGCGAGGTGGTGGTGGGCCTTCGGAAGCAGATGCCGGGCGGGCGCGAGGGCCGTGGCGTGGGTCCGCGCCGCGAGGGTCCGGGAGGCTTTATGCCGTTGGGTGGCGCGCCGCAGCCACGCGGGTCGTTCCAGTCCGCCCTCGCCTACCATGACCCGGCGACGGGCAAGATGGAGTTCTTCGACTTCGTTCAGGTGAACGGGCGGAAGGGCGGCCAGAAGGTGCATCTGGAGGGGGGCGCGACGCTGGGCGGCATGACGACGTTCGCGTTGATCCACGAGGAGACGACGGCGGCATTGGTGGAGCCCTTGGCCTTCGAGATCTACCGGCGCGCCGGGTTGGCGGTGCAACGAAGCCACCCCGTCCGGTTGCACGTCGATGGCGTGGCGGAGGGACACGTGGTGCTGGTCGAGCAACCCAACCGCGCCTTCCTTCGCCGAAGCGGGATCCCCGACAAGGGCCACCTGTACAAGCTCCTGTGGTTCGGCGGCGACCTCGTGGGCCAGCACGAGAAGCATTCCCGCCGCAACGAGGGCCATGCCGACCTCGTCGCCTTGGTCGAGGGCCTCGGGAAGGCCTCCGGCGACGCCCAGTGGAAGTACATCCAGAAGCACTTCGACGTGGACCAGGTGGCGGGGTACTTCGCGGTGAACACCGTGCTGTCGCACTGGGACGGCTTCTTCAACAACTACTTCGCCTACCATGACTCGGAGGGAACGGGCCGTTGGATGATGTTCCCGTGGGACCAAGACAGCACGTGGGGCCTGCGGGCGATGTCCTTCGGCGGGGACGTCTTCCACACCATGCCGCTCACGTTCGGGATGAACGGCGACGAGCCCGTCGAGGGCGGTTGGTGGCGCGGGCCCGGCTTTTTCTCGGGGCCGTTGCTGGCCAACGCGCGGTTCCGGCAGGTGTTCCTCGGGCGCGTGAAACACATCCTCGGGACGGTTTACACGGAGCCGTTGATGAACCGGTTGCTGGACGAGTCGGCCGCCATGCTCGTGCCCGAGGCCCGGTTCCGCGCCATGGCACGGGGCGAGGACCCGGACCGCGCCGCCGCGCAACTGAAGTCGGACATCGAACGGTGCCGTCGTCACGTCCGCCTCCGAAGAAACTTCCTCCTCGCCCAGCCCGAGCTGAAGGCGCTCCCCACGCCCTAGCGTCGCACCTCACAAATCGCTGGTGTTGGGTTGCTCCAAGAATGCCCCGGGGCAAGGCGTGAGGACGAAGCCTACCCGCGGCGGTCTGGGACGGACGAACAAGGGCCGCGGCTCTTTTCGCGTCGCTCGTCGTGGCGCACTCCTCTCAGACCGCCGCGGGTCTGCTCGTCGCTCGCGCCTCGTGGGACACGAAAATCCCTCGCCGCGAAACACCAGCCATTTGTGAGAAGCGACACTAGCCAACCATGCCACGTCCGGCTCGGGCTAGGCCACCGAGGGTAAGCCCGGCGGCACCTCCCGATCCCCACGCCTGATCGGCACGCTCACGTCCATCGACCGGATCCCACCTGCCGCCTCCGGCAACTTCTTCGCGCTCGTTCCAAGCCCGTCATGGTTTCATGGCAACAAGCCATGTCCACCAGCCCTCCCCGGCGCAGGGAAGCTCGGCCTCCAGCACGGGCAAAGCGTTGTTCTCCACCGGAGGGTTTGGGATCCCAAATCCACGTGCCGTTTTTAGGTTCAAGGACCCTCTCGACGGATGGGCCGAGGTTTGCAATCATTGATAGCACACACGAAATCGGAACGCGCCATGCGTCAATTGATCGTCCGACAGATCGAGGAAAAGGTGGTCCGGAAGCTCAAGGAGCGCGCCGGAGCCCATGGAGTTTCCATGGAGGAGGAGCACCGCCGGATCCTCCGCGCAGCCCTTCTTGGCACAACAGGTGAACGTCTTTCCTTCAAGGAAGCCCTGCTCGCCATGCCGCCCGGAGGCGATGACCGGGACTTCGAGCGGGGGCCGCAGAGGGACCGCCCCCTTGAGTTATGAGCGGGTTCCTCCTGGACACAAACGTCCTGAGCGAGCTTCGGAAGCAGGATCGATGTGATCCCGGGGTTCGGTCTTGGTTTGAGCGGGCTCCAGAAGACGAACTGTTCGTCAGTGTCCTGGTTCTGGGCGAGATCCGCAGGGGTATCGAACGGATCCGACCCAAGGATCCGCGCCAGGCCGATGCGCTCGAAGCATGGCTGGAATCGATCATCCACGGGTACGAGGAACGCCTTCTGCCCGTGGATCGGTACGTCGCCGACCGCTGGGGAGCGATGGGAGCCCATCAGCCGATCGCTCCTGTCGATGGGCTCCTCGCCGCCACGGCCCTGACGCACCGAATGACCTTGGTGACCCGGAACGTCGCCGA
>CAIYFP010000413.1 GCA_903925515.1 uncultured Verrucomicrobiota bacterium | reverse complement strand
TCGGGTTGCTCCCAGAATGCCCCGGGGCTTCGTGGTTCGTCCGTCACAGACCGCTGCGGGTAGGCTCCGTCCTCACGCCTTGCCCCGGGGCATTCTTGGAGCAACGAAACACCAGCGATTTGTGAGACACGACACTAGCCGCGCGCGACCCATTGATTCCACGCGAAAGGCCGATGGGCTCCTGTCGCCACCCCATGCGCGCTCCGTGCCCGCGCACCGTGCCAGCGACCCCACGTCCGTCTGCGCGGGATGCGCAGGAGAGGGGCCATGGGAAGCGAGTCGTCATGCCGGGAATGCAGGCAAGGAAAGGAAAGACCCGATCCATGCCCGTCACCATGGGGTGGCGGCCTGCGGACCCGGCATCACCGGTTCCTGCGCATGAGCGCCGCGAGCCCAAACATGCCGCCGCATGGATCACGAGGCGACTGCATCGCGGGTGCTCCCGTGGGCCAAGGCGAGAGCCCGGTTTCCGCATTCGCCCCCCTTGCTCGTCAGCGAACAGTCCCCAGGAGGCGGTCACGCAATCCCTTGTGGATTGGCTCCTGTCCCAGCCAGATGCGCAGGTATCGCGGCGCGAAGTCGTCGCCCTCGACGGTGACGAGCGGCTTGCTGTTCAGCCGCAGGGTGAGGCCGCGCCCCGGGGCATGGGTCAGGGTATAACGGTCGCCCGGGCGGACGTCGGCATAGGCGCGGTTGAGACGTTCCAGACGGGGCTTCAACCTTTCCAGTTCGTCGGGTGGGACGTTCTTGGCGAGCAAGGCGTTGCCGCCCTCGATGATCTCCTTGGCCGTGAACGCGCGGTGATACGTGAACTCCAGGCGGACCGCGCCCCCGTCCAACGGCTTCTCCCGGGATGTCCCGGGCCCAACGGCCATGTCCACGTCATAGACGGCCAGCCATCCCTTCCACCGGAACGGGGCATGGGCCACGCGGACGAAGCGGACGCCGTCCTCCTCCATGGGCTCCGGCATGGGGCTGCCGGAGGAGGCAAGGCCAGGCAGGCCGACGAGCCCCGCGGCCAGCATGACCCCCGCCGTGCACATCGAACGTCGATCCATCGCGCCCCCATCATGCCTGGGAAGCCATGCACGGCAACCGGAGCCTCGGAGGGGGACCCGGCCGGATTGGCGCGGCAAGACTCCCGCAGACGTTATGCCCGCGGGCCGACACACGGGATAGGGGGACGGCCATGGACGGCGGGCGGGGCTTTCAGAGCGTCCTGGCCTGCACGGGATTGCTGTACGCGCTGTGGAGGCCGCCTCCGCCCAACGCACGCACACGGAAGTAGTATCGTGTCCTGCGTGCAAGGCCGGTGACCGTGCAACCCGTGGCGTTGATTCCCACGGTTCCGAGCTGCGTCCATGTCTTGCCCGTCGTGGAAACCTCAACCCCGAACCCGGTCTCGTTGGACGAACGATCCGTCCACCCGAGTTGCACCGAAGTCGTTCCGGCGATGGCCGTCAGGTTGGCCGGGGCAACCGGCGCGGCGGACGGGATCACGATGGACACCACGGCGGAGGGCGGGCTTGCCCCGTTCACGTTCAATGCGGCGACGCGGTAGTAATAGGTCGCGCCCTGGGCAACCGACGCATCGGTGAAGGACGCCGAAAGGGATTGCCCCACCCGCACGTAGGTGCCGGTCGCGGACGTCGCGCGCTGGATGGAATACGAGCCCGCCGCGACGGCCGGAACCCATGAAAGTGCGACCTGCGACGACGCCAGCGATGCGCGGACCCCGATGGGCGTCGTGGGAAGCGAGGTGGCCGTGACGGGCGTCAGCAAGCCCGGGATGTTGAGGCGGCCGCCGGTCCGCGTGGAGAGGGCGACGGAGGCCGTGGGCGTCGCCGTGGCGAGGAGCCGTCTCCGGAGCTCGTCGGCGGTCGCGTTGGGTTCCCGGGAGGCAAGCAGCGCGAGGGCGCCCGTGACGTGCGGCGTTGCCATGGAGGTGCCGCTGATCGTGGCGTAGGAGGACGAGGGATAGGTGGAGGTGATGCCCTCGCCCGGCGCGGCGAGGTGGACCTTGTTGGCCCCGAAGTTCGCCCATGTGGACTTGTTGCCGGACGAGTTGATGGAGGTGACGGCGACGACGCTGTTGTAGGAGGAGGGGGGCACGGACGGCGTGATGCCGGTGGGCGCGACGGTGGTGTCGTAGTTGGCGGGGTAGCTGGCCGTCGCGTCGTTGTTGATGGCATTGCCGTTCGAGTCGCCGTTGCCGGCGGCCGCGACGAAGAGGATGCCTTGGTGGGCGGCGCGGATGATGGACGCGTGAAGGAGGCCGGAGTAACCGCCGCCGCCCCACGAATTGTTGAGCGCGACGAGGTCCAGCTCCGGGTGCAGTTCCTTGAGACGCGTGAAGTAGTCCACGGCCTCGATGGCATCGGCGGTGGTGCCGCCAGTCGATCCGAGGAACTTGCCGCTGATGATGCGGACGTTCCAGTTCACCCCGACCACGCCCAAGCCATTGCCGCCAACGGCCCCGACGGTCCCCGCCACATGGGTCCCGTGCGTGTCGGAACCGCCCTCGTACACGACGGGCGTGTTGGCCGCGAAGTTCCATCCGTTGGCGTCGTCGATGTAGCCGTTGCCGTCGTCGTCCACGCCGTTCACGGGGTCGTAGGGGTTGACCCAGATGTTGGCGTTCAGGTCCGGGTGGCCGAGGTCAATCCCCTCGTCCACCACCCCCACGACGACCGTGGACGAGCCGACCGCGCCGTTGGACCAGACGGCCTCGGCACCCGCGCCAAATCCGGAGTTGCGAAGGCCCCAGAGGCTCGAGAGCAAGGGGTCGTCGGACACCTCATGGTGCCGATAAATCCAGTTCGGCTCCGCCGCCACGACGCAGGCATGGCGCCTCAGGACTGCCGCCGCCACACCCACGTCCATGCCTCCCGCCACGAGCTCAAGGTCGCGCCAGCCCCGCGCACGCGCGGCGATGCCCGGCCTGCGAACCCGGCGCTCGACGCCAACCCCGGCCGCCTTCAATGCCGCCGCGCGCTCCTGCGCCGTCGCCCCGTCCCGGTACTCCACCAGCAACTGCCCCGCCATGTGCCGGAAACCCGTCGCCGGGTCCGTGACCACCGCGCGTTGCGCCATCACGGGGACGGCCAGGAATGCCGCGCCCGCCCATCCCATGAGTCCTTTCATCTTCATGCATGCAAGCCCATGCAGCCCTCCCTGCCTTGTAAACACAATTGTTGGCGGCTGCATGCCGGGCCCTGCCATGGCGCGCCGCCAAGGCAAGCCCACCGCGCTTCCCGGCCTCCGACTCGCCCCTCAACGCCCCCGCTCCAGCGCCCCAAGCAACCGAAACGCCCGCGCGCGTTGCCCCGGCGGGAACCGGTGCGGGACGTCCGGTTGCTCCAGCACCAGCGCCTCCGGCCGCACCGCCCATCGCGGCCGCACCCCCTCCACGATCCTCGCCACCGAACGCCAGCGGAAGTTCGAGTCCCGCAACGGCGCGTGGATGTAGAGCGGCCTCGGCGCGATCGCCGACAACACGTCGTCGAAGTCGAAGGGGATCTCCCCCAGCCGGCCGGCGTACGCCGCCAAGCGGGGCATGTACCGGGCCTGGCACCAACCCTTCCCCTCGCGCCACACCTCGGGATTGCCGTCGTAATAGTCCCGGAACGAGTCGAAGGAACAACTCGCCGCCACCGCGCCGATGCGCTCGTCAAAGGCCGCCGTGAAGAGCGCGTTGTGGCCGCCAAGCGAGTGGCCGATCGCCACCACCCGGTTGGTGTCCGCAAACGGCATGGCCGCCAGGAGGTCGAGCCCCCGGACGTTGTCCCAGATTGCCTTCATCGTGCCCGACGCATGCCCAAGCCCATGGATGTCCGGCGAGTAGTCCGCCAGTTGCGGGTACGCCGGCGCCAGCACCAGCCAACCCTTGCCCGCCAGCTCCACCCCGTACTCGTCGTCCGGCGAGTTCCCCAGCCCCACGACCACCTTGCGGCCCGCCGCATGCGTCTGGTGCAACGCCAGCGCGACGGGAACCTCCCGCCCGGCCGCCCGCCGTGCCGCGTCGGGCAGCAAGAGGTAGGCCGGCACCCACGACCCCGGCTCGCTCTCATAGACGATGTCGCGCAGCACGTGCCCCGGACGGTTCGTCTCCGACACGACCCGCATGGCCACCGGTCCGCGCGCATGGCGAGGGAAGGGCCCCATCACGGCCTCCATCCGCGCAAGGATGCCCGTGCGCACCCCTGCTTCGGCCGCCAGGAGGGATCCCCATGCCATCATGGCCCACCCCACCATCGCACACGCCCGAGCCATGGCCGCTCGACTCGTCCCTCGCGCCGTCATCGCTCAGCCCTTCCCTTGCGCCAGCTTGACGGTCCGGCCCGTCGCGGCGGACCGGAGGGCCGCATCGACGATCTCCTGGCCGATGCGCGAGACCGGCAGGCTGACCGGGCCCTCAAGGGGCACCCCCGCCTCCAGGCAATGCAGCAGGTACTCGACCGGGTTCCGATGCGGGGCGCGCGGCGCCGGCGCGGCCACCGGGTGCGGCCTTGGACGCCTCCGCGTCTGCACCGTGACGAAGTCGTCGTAGTCGTAGGACGACACCGTGCCCTCGGAACCGGCGACGACGAAGCCGCACCGCGGCTGGGGCTGGATGTTCCATGGGTCCGTGAAGGTGCCCCAGCGGGTCTCGAACTTGGAAAGCCCATGGGCGTAGCGGGCCACGACGATCGAGTGCTCGTCCACCTCGAGCCCGGCTGGCCGGTCCACCACGGCCGTGACGTCGAGCGGACGGCGTCCGCCCTGGAACCATGTGCCCAAGGTCGAGCCGTACCCAAGGTAGTCGAGCAACGACCCGCCCCCGTGCCGCCTCTGGTAAAACCACGAGCGGGGCTTCTCCTCCGCCACCTGCGCCGCCGTCTTCTCGTCCTTGTCGGCCCCGTGCCACAGCGGCCCCCGGTTCCCCCCGAAGTGCCACACGTTCAGGACCTCGCCAATCACGCCCGCCGACACCAGCTCGTGCGCCCTGCGGTGCGACCGCACCCATTGCAACGGCCAATTGACCATCAGCGTCCGGTCCTTCGGCATCGCCTTCACCATGGAGTCCGCCTCCCCCAACGAGCCGGCGAACGGCTTCTCCACCATGACGTGCACGCCGTACGGCGCGACCTTCTTAACCCACTCGCCATGCCGCGACGCCGCGGGGCACAGGATGACGACGTCCGGGCGCGTCTTTTCAAGGCATGGGCGATGGTCGGAGAACACGCGGTCCCGGGGGATCCGCAGCTTGCGCACGACCTCCTCCATCCGCGCGGGCTGCTCGTCCGAGATGCCTGCCAGCTCCACCCGGGGATGCTCCGACGCCATGCGCAGGAGGTCGCCCATGTGGAAGTGGTCGAAGTTGATGCCGGCGATCCGCCACGTGCGCTTCTTCATTGGAATGGCGCGAGGTTGGACCGGCCGCCGCCCGGCGTGAAGCCTGCGTTGCTAGTCCGAGCCCTGGGCAAACCCGCGACGCCGTGCCAGCTCCACCAGCACCCGCAGCACCTCGTCCGGGGTCAGGCGCGTGGTGTCCATCACCAGCGCGTCCTCCGCCGGGCGCATCGGGTTGGGCCGGTTGCGGTCCGCGAGGTTCCTTTCCAGCACGTCGGCGTACGCGGCGGCGAACGGCACGCCGAGCCCGCGCTCGAGCCTGCGCGCCGCCTCCACCGGGTCCACCTCCAGCCAGACCTTCAGGCGCGCCCCGGGAAACACCACCGTGCCGCAGTCGCGCCCGTCCGCGACGAGTCCCGGCTCCGCGTAAAGGCCGCGCTGGAAGTCGAGGAGCGCGGCCCGGACCTCGGGCACGCGGCTATACTGGGGCGTGAGCGCGGACACCTCCGGCGACGTCAACGCCGGCACCTCGAGCACGCGCACCGAACCGCCGGCCCCGCGCAACCCGTATGCCTGCGCCTCCACGTCGTATGCAAGCGCGCCGTCCCTCAAGCGCCCCGCGAGGCGCACGGCCGCGTCCTGCGGCGCGATGCCCTCGGCCATCGCCAGCATCGTCGCGGCCCGGTACACGTGCCCGGTCGAGACGCCCCGCCAGCCAAGGTGCCGCGCCAGCCGGACCATGGCCGTGCTCTTGCCCGTGGCCGCGCCGCCGTCGATCGCAATGACTCGTTCCAACATGCTCCCGGCAGGGTGCCGCGCCCGGCGTTGCACGGCGAGAACCCGTTGAAGAGATGGCGTCGCCGGGCTCCAATCGCCCCCATGCGCTTCCCACCATGGCTTGCTTGCCTGCTGTTCCTGCTCGCCGGCGCCCGCGTCATGGCTGCGGCCCGGCCCGGCCCGGCCTCGCAACGGCCGCCCAACATCCTGCTCATCATCTCCGACGACCAAGCATGGACCGACCACGGCCACATGGGCCATCCGACGATCCGCACGCCGCACCTTGACCGGCTGGCGCGGCAATCGCGCGTGTTCACCCGCGGCTACGTCCCGTCCAGCCTGTGCTGCCCCAGCCTTGCCTCCATCCTCACCGGGCGCCCGCCCCATGTGCATGGCATCACGGGAAACGACCCGCCCCTGCCGGCCGGGTTGGCGGGAGCCGGGCGTTATGCCAGCCCGGAGTTCCTCGCGGGACGCGCCCGCATGAACGCCCGCGTCGAGGCCTTGCCAACCCTTCCGCGCGTCCTCGCCGCCCATGGCTACCGTTGCCTCCAGACCGGCAAATGGTGGCAAGGCCATTTTCGCCACGGCGGCTTCACCGACGGCATGACGCGCGGCGAGGAATCGAAGTCCGGACGTCATGGCGATGAGGGCCTCCGCATCGGGCGCGAGACGCTCCAGCCAATCCGGGACTTCCTCGACGCCGCCGGACGCGAGGGGTTCCCGTGGATGGTCTGGTACGCGCCGATGTTGCCGCACGACCCGCACACGCCCCCCGAGCGCCTGCTTGCGAAGTACCGCGCCGTGGCGCCGTCCATCCATGTCGCCCGGTACTGGGCCATGGTCGAGTGGTTCGACGAGACCTGCGGCGAGTTGCTGGGGGAACTGGAGCGTCGTGGCCTTGCCGACGACACCGTCGTGGCGTTCGTCACGGACAACGGATGGATCCAATCCACCGACTCGCCCCGGTACGCGCCGCGGTCCAAGCAGTCGCCCTACGACGGCGGCCTGCGCACGCCCATCCTCCTGCGGTGGCCCGACAAGATCCGGCCCGGCCGTGTCGAGCATCCGGTCAGCTCGATGGACCTTTACCCCACGTTGCTCCGGTGCGCGGGCATCGAGCCGCCGCCGGGCCATCATGGGGTTGATCTTCGCGACCCGGCGGCCGTGTCGCGTCGCAGGGCCGTAGCCGGCGCGTGCTTCCTCCATGACGTCCCCGATCTCGAGCATCCCGAACGCGGCCTCCGGTGGCGCTGGATGGTGAAGGACGGGTGGAAGGTCATCGTACCCGACGCCGTCAACGAGCCCCTTGAACAACCGCAGTTGTACCGCGTCGATCGCGACCCCATGGAGCAACGCAACCTCGGCTCGCGCGAGCCGCGAAGGCTGCGGTCGATGGTGCGCGACCTCGACTCGTGGTGGGCCGGGCCGGAACGCTGAGCCGGGCCGGGACCGCGCGCCGCCTTCGTCCTTGGCTCCGGTCCCCCGTGGCGATTGACTCCGCCGGATGAAGCCTCCCTTGCTCTTCGTGTTGCGCGTCGCACGGCTCCTGCCCCGGGCGTGCCTTGCCTTGCGATGGGCGGTGGCCCTGTGGCTCGGATGGCACGCAGGGCTCGCCGCCGACCCCGCATGGCTCGCCGAGCGCTACACCAAGTTCGAGCACCGCATCCCCATGCGCGACGGCGTCCGCCTCTTCACGCGCGTGTACGTGCCGAAGGACGACTCCACCAACTACCCCATCGTCCTCACCCGCACCCCCTACGCCCTCAAGCCCTACGGCGCCGACCGCTACTCCGGCCCGGGCGGCACCGTCGAGAAGCTCGCCAAGGACGGCTTCATCCTTGTGTCCCAAGACGTGCGCGGCCGCTATGGCTCCGAGGGGACGTTCGTGCACATGCGCCCCTTCAACCCCGGCAAGGGACCCCGGGACGCCGACGAAAGCACCGACGCCTGGGACACCATCGACTGGCTCGTGAAGAACGTCCCCGGGAACAACGGGCGCGTGGGCATGTTCGGCATCTCGTACCCCGGCTTCTACACGTCGATGGGCATGATCGACGGCCACCCCGCGCTCAAGGCCGCCTCACCCCAGGCGCCCATCACCGACTGGTTCGTCGGCGACGACATCCACCACAACGGCGCGTTCTTCCTGTCCCAGAACTTCAACTTCTTCTGGGCCTTCGAGAACCAGCCCGAGGACCCACTCCACGAGCCCGGCAAGTCCTGGAACTTCACCTCGCGTGATGGCTACGAGTTCTTCCTCCGGCTCGGGCCACTCCGGAACACCGAGGACCAGCTCTTCAAGGGACGGGTCCCCGCATGGCGGGAGTTCCTTGCCCACCCCGACTACGACGCATGGTGGCAGGCCCGCAACATCCGCCCCCACCTCAAGGGCGTGTCCTGCGCCGTCATGACCGTCGGCGGCTGGTTCGACGGGGAGGACCTCTTCGGCGCGCTCGAGACGTACCGCTGGGTCGAGCGCCTCAACCCCGGCATCACCAACCTGCTGGTCATGGGCCCATGGACCCACGGCCAATGGAGCGGCGGCGACGGCGACAAGGTCGGCGACGTCTCGTTCCGGGCGAAGACCTCGGAGCATTACCGCGACAAGATCGAGCTGCCCTTCTTCCGGCGGCACCTCAAGGGCGACACCAACACGGCCCTCTCCGAGGCCCACGTCTTCGAGACCGGCACGCATCGGTGGCGCCGGTTCGACTCATGGCCCCCCATGGGCCTCGTCGAGCGCGCGCTCCATTTCCAGCCCCGCGGCGGCTTGTCCTTTGCCCCACCGCCCGGCGCCGCCGACGCCGGCTTCGACGAGTACGTCAGCGACCCCGCCAAGCCCGTCCCCTTCACCATGGAGGTCACCACCGACTACCCGCGGGGCTACCCCACCCACGACCAACGCTTCGCCTCGTCCCGCACCGACGTCCTCGTCTATGAGACCGAACCCCTCGACGAGGACGTCACGCTCGCCGGGCCCGTCGGCGTCGAGCTGCACGTGTCCACCACCGGCACGGATTCCGACTGGGTGGTCAAGCTGATCGACGTGTACGACCGCGACTTCCCGGATCCCCAGCCGAACCCGTCCTACCTCGTGATGGGCGGCTACCAGCAACTGGTGCGCGGCGACGTCATGCGCGGGCGGTATCGCAACAGCATGGAGAAGCCCGAGGCGATGGAGCCCGGCAAGCCCACCGCGGTGAAGTTCGAGATGCCCGACATCCTCCACACGTTCCGGCGCGGGCATCGCATCATGGTCCATGTCCAGGGCAGTTGGTTCCCGTTGGTGGACCGGAACCCCCAGAAGTTCGTCAACATCTACACCGCCCGCGAGGAGGACTTCCAGAAGGCCACCCAACGGGTGTACCGCAACGGCGAGCGCGCCTCCAGGCTCGTCGTCCGGGTGTTGAAGCCGTGAACGGAACCCCCGGGAGCGCGACCGTCGCAGGCCGCACCGCACGGTCGTTGATCAAGGCATTCCGGCAGGGGCGGCACCCGGGACGGGCGCGGTCCTATCCCTCGTCCGTGTCCTCGACGCGGAGCACGGTGGGGACGCCGCGCACGGCGGGGAGGCGTGCGATCCGGGCCATGGCCTTCTGGAGGACCGCATGGGGGGCGTCGTGGAGCATCAGGATGACCGGGACGGCCTCGCCCTCGTGGCCCTCGGGCTGGAAGATGGACGAGATGCCGATCTTGGCGGCGCCGAGGACGGAGGCGACCCGGGCAAACACGCCGGGGCGATCGATGACGGTGAGGCGGACGTAGTAGCGGGAGGCGGCCTCGGCCATGGGCACGACATGCGCCTTGCCCCGGGCATGCGGGACGAAGGCCGGGACGCGGTCATGGCTGTCATGACGGAGGTCGAGGGCGGCGTCCGCGAGGTCGCTGAGCACGGAGCTCGCCGTGGGGTTGCCCCCGGCGCCGCGCCCGTAGAACAGCGTCTCGCCCACCATGTCGCCCCGGACGGCCACGGCGTTGAAGGCGTGGTTGACGGAGGCCAAAACATGGTCGTTGCGGACCAGCGCCGGATAGACCGCAACGAGGATGCCGGGCTTGGGGTGCCGGCCCTTGCCGGCCCGCGCGGGGACATTCTTCACGACGCCGAGCAGCTTGATCGTGTAGCCCAGCCTCTCGGCCATCTGGATGTCGATGCGCGAGACGAGACGGATGCCCTCCACATGGACTTGATCGGGCCGGACCCAGAAGCCGTGGGCAATCGACGCGAGAATGCCGGTCTTGTGCGCGGCGTCATGGCCGTCGATGTCGAGGGAGGGATCCGCCTCGGCGAACCCGAGGCGTTGGGCGTCGGCGAGGACGTCCGCGAAGTCAGCGCCCTCAAGCTTCATGCGGGTGAGGATGTAGTTGCAGGTGCCGTTGACGATGCCGCGCAGGGCAAGGGTGCGGTTCCCGACGAGCGACTCGCGAAGGATCTTGATGACGGGGATGCCGCCGGCGACGGAGGCCTCGTAGTAGAGGTTGGCCCGGTGGGTCCGGGCGGCGGCGAAGAGTTCCTCGCCATGGGCCGAGAGGAGGGCCTTGTTCGCGGTGACCACGGGCTTGCCATGCTGGAGGGCAGCAAGGATCGCCTCGCGCGACGTCGTCGTGCCGCCCATCAACTCCACCACCACGTGCACGTTCGGGTTGTGCACCACCGCCTTCCAGTCCGTGGCAAGCACGCTCGCGGGGATGTGGAACCCGCGGTCGCGGCCGGGGTCGCGCACCGCCATGGAGACCACGGACAGCCGCAGGCCCAGCCGGGCCGCGAGAAGTTCCGCGCGCTCGGACAACGCCGCGAAGACCGCCCCGCCGACGGTCCCGCCGCCAAGCAACCCAAGGTTCACCTGCTGCATCATGGCGGCGAAGGATGCCCGCCCGCGACCGGCCGCGTGAAGCCTGAATGCGGGTGCGCCCCGTCCTCATGGCCACGGGGCCGTCCCGTCGTCGCGGCGGGAAAACGGGCCCATGCGCCTCCACGCGGCCTTGGTCCTGTCCCAAAAAGAGCCTTGTCACGGGGGGGTAGGTTGGTAGCGTCGCAGCTCTTTTTGGCACATGAAGGCTGACATTCACCCCAAGTACGAGGCGTGCGAGATTCGCTGCGCCTGCGGGAACGCGATCGAGACCCGCTCCACGCGCAAGCAGATGCTGGTGGGCATCTGCAACGCGTGCCACCCGTTCTACACCGGCCAGCAGAAGTTCGTCGATACGGCAGGCCGCGTGGACAAGTTCCAGCAACGTCTCGCCAAGACGCAGGCCGCGCAGGCCGCGCTGGCGGAGGCCGCTGGCAAGAAGAAGAAGCGCGCCTAGCCACGCCGCACGAAACCCGCCCGTCGGTCGCCACCTCCCGTGGACGGCCGGCGGGCGGGTTCGTTTTTCCAAGGCATCCCACGCGCCCCGCCCATGGACCTCCAGCCGTTCATCGAGAAGTTCCGCAGGCGCTTCGCCGAGGTCGAGGCCCTGTTGTCCGCTCCCGAAGCCTTCGCGAACCCCGCCAAGGGCCAGGAACTGACCCGGGAACATTCCCGGCTTCGCGAGCTGGTGGCCGATGGCGAGGCATGGCTGGCAACGCGACGCGAGCTGGCCGACAACCATGCCCTGCTCGCATCCGAGGCCCCGGGCTCCGAGCTCGCCGGAATGGCCGCCGAGGAAGTCCGGCGGCTCGAGCCCGAGGTCCAGCGGCTCACCCTTCGCCTGTTCGACGGCATCGCGCCCCCCAGTCCCACGGACTCCCGCAACTCCGTCGTCGAGATCCGTGCCGCCGCCGGGGGGGCGGAGGCGGCCTTGTTCGCGGCCGACCTGTGCCGCATGTATTCGCGCTATGCCGAGGCCCGCGGATGGAAGGTCGAGACGCTCGACGCCAGTCCCTCGGACCTCGGCGGCCTCAAGGAGGTCGTCCTGCTCGTCTCCGGCCAGGACGTCTTCAAGCGCCTCAAGCACGAGTCCGGCGTCCACCGCGTCCAACGTGTCCCCGCCACCGAGGCCCAAGGCCGCATCCACACCAGCACCGCCACCGTCGCAGTCCTCCCGGAGGCGCAGGAGGTGGACGTGGACATCCGCCCCGAGGACCTCGACATCAGCGTCTGCCGCGCCTCCGGCCATGGCGGGCAAGGCGTCAACACCACCGACTCCGCCGTCCGCATCGTCCACAAGCCCACGGGCCTTGAGGTCCGTTGCCAAGACGAGCGTTCCCAGCACAAGAACAAGGCGAAGGCCCTCATGGTCCTGCGCTCGCGCCTGCTCGAGCGACGCATGGCCGAGGAGGCCGAGAAGATGGCCTCCGAACGTCGCGGCCAGGTCGGCACCGGCGAACGCTCCGAGAAGATCCGCACCTACAACTTCCCCCAGAACCGCGTCACCGACCACCGCATCGAGCTCACCCTCTACAACCTCTCGGCGTTCGTGGAGGGCGACCTCGACCCCATCCTCGACGCCTTGGTCGCGCGCGACGTCCAGGACCGCCTCGCCATGGTCAAGGCCTGACCCCGCCCGCCATTCCCCATTCCCCATTCCCGATTCACCCCATGCCCGATTCACCCCATGCCCGACTTCATCCCCGCCGGACTTGTCTTCGACTGCGACGGAACCTTGGCCGACACGATGCCGCTTCATTGGCGCGCATGGTCCGAGCTGGCGCGACGCCATCGGCTGGAGTTTCCGGAGACGCGCTTCTACGCGCTGGGCGGCGTGCCCACGCGGGACATTCTCCGCATGTTGGCGGCCGAGCAGGGCCGCCCGGACATCGACCCGCTGGTCCTCGCGCACGAGAAGGAGGAGTTGTACTTCCAATACCTCCCGGAGGTCGGGCCGGTGGAGGAGGTGGTGTCCATCGCAAGGGAACATCGCGGGCGCATGCCCATGGCGGTTGCGTCCGGCGGGTCGCGCCATGCCATCCGGCGAATCCTCGAGCACCTTGGGATCCTTGGCTGGTTCGACGCCGTCGTGACCAACGAGGACGTGACGCGTCAAAAGCCGGCGCCGGACATCTTCCTTGAAGCGGCCGCGCGCATCCGGGTGGAGCCCATTCGATGCCGCGCCTTCGAGGACACCGACCTCGGGATGCAGGCGATCGTCTCGGCGGGGATGGACGCCGTGGACGTGCGCCGGATGCGGACGGGCCTCCCGCCGGCGGCGTTGGGGAGGTGAGCGGGGAGCGGGGAGCGGGGATCGGGGAGCGCGAAGGTTCGTGTTCCAAAGAAGCTTTGCCACCCGCCACCCGCCTTCCGCTTCCCGCCCCCCGCTTCCCGCTCCTCGTTCCCCCCTCCCCGCTGGCCACTCCCCCCGCCCCTGTCCCATCGTTCGCCCATGGCCATGAACGAGGAGTCACGCGGGCCCATGGCATGGCACGCGGTGCTGGCCGGCGCGGCGGCCGGGGGCATGGGGTGGGGCATTCGCGGCCAGTACGGCCATGAGACGGGCGCCATGATGGCGGGGTTGCTGGTGGCGTTGGCCGTGTGCCGCGTGCTGGCCACCGGGATGGACCCGCGGGTCGTCGCGCGAGCCGTGGCATGGTGCGCCATCGCCACGGGCATCGGAGGGTCCATGACGTATGGGCAGACGGTGGGGCTGACCCATGACCCAACGCAGGTGGGGCGATGGCCAGTGCTTGCGTGGGGGATGCTGGGGCTGGCGATCAAGGGGGGTATTTGGACCGGGTTTGGCGCCACGTTCCTTGGCATGGGTCTTGGCGGCGTTCGATACCGGGCGCGCGACCTTGCCATGGCATGGGCGGGGCTGCTGGGCCTGTGCGCATTGGGCATCTGGCTGTTCAATGAACCGTTCGACCCCGCCCGTCGGGTCTTGCCGCGCATCTATTTCTCGGCGGACTGGCGTTGGTTGCCGGACGCAGCCCTGAAGCCGCGCCGGGAAGTGTGGGGCGGATTGATGCTGGCGTTGGCCGGCTTGATGGCATGGACGGGTTGGGTCCGGCGGGACGGGATGGCATGGAGGCTGGGACTTTGGGGCGTTGCGGGCGGCGCGATCGGGTTCCCCCTCGGGCAATCCATCCAAGCCTTCCATGCCTGGAACCTTCCGTTGTTCGCCGACGGGCTTGGCGCGCGGGTCGCGTCGGTGACGAACTGGTGGAACTTCATGGAAACGACTTTTGGGGCGACATGGGGCGGCATGGTCGGATGGGGGCTGTGGCGGATGCGAGGGTGTTTTGCGGCGTTGAAGCCGGAGCCACCGGGGGAATCCATGGGGGTTGGGGACGCGATCCCGGGCTGGGCGGAAGGCGCGGCGTTGACCTTGCACCTTGTGCTCATGGTCGCGGAAGAGTTCACGGACGCGCGTTGGGCATCCGAGGCGTATGACTTCGGGATGCTGCTGGCGTTCCTGCCCCTTGCGTGCGTGGCAGGCGGGAGACGATGGGCATGGTGGGTCATGTTCCCGGTGATCTTGGTTCCCGTCGCGGGCAAGACGTTCAGGAACATGGTCGTCGAAGGCGGGATGATGGGGCCGGCGGCCGGGGCGCTGGTGTTGCTGGCGCTCCCGTTGGTGGCGTCGGCGGGCATGGGCGAATGGCTTCGTCACAAGGCCGAGGCACCCGGGGCACGCGCGGGGTCATGGCTGGGGACGGGATTGTTGTTCGTGGCCAGCCTGTACTTTGGGCTCAACTTCGCGTTCTTCGGGTTTCCATGGCCATGGGCGACATGGACGGCACGAACGCCGAACGCGCTCGTGTTTGCGGGGTGTCTCGGGGTGTTGGCATGGATTGCGCGGCGCCGGGACGGCCGGGACGCTCCGGGTTGAACCGGGATCCACATCCGCCGCGCGGCCGACGTTTCGCCTTCCCGGCGGCCTTCGGCGGGGGGAAGGATTCGGGCATGAGCGAGCGCACGGGGCGGACATGGGGCCGATGGGAAGCATGGCGGGCCAGCCGGGCCTTCACGTTGATTGAGTTGCTGGTGGTGATTGCGATCATCGCGATCCTCGCCGGGATGCTGTTGCCGGCGTTGGGCAGGCGAAGGCGAAGGCCAACCAGATCAAGTGCCTGTCCAACCTCAAGCAAATGGGCCTCGCCCACACCCTCTACATCGACGACTTCCGCGGCGTGATGCTTCCCTACAACGGCTCGGCAAGCCTGTGGATGAACACGCTCATGGCCTACCAAGGGAAGGCTCACTTCATCCGCTATTGCCCCACCGCGCCGGAGCCCGCCAAGCGTATCTCGCGCAACCCGGCCAACCCGGACTACGGCACCGCCGACGAGACATGGATCTGGCGCACGAACGGCGTGCGCGGCTACCAAGGGGCGTATTGCTTCAATTCATGGTTCTACTCCGCGCCGCCCGTCGAGCCGGCCAAGGCCTTCATCAAGGAGTCCTCCGTCGAGACGCCCAGCCTGAGCTTCGTGTTCGGCGACGGCATGTGGGTCGATTCATGGCCGGAGGCCAACGACGTCCCGGCCCGAAACCTTTACGAGGGCGACGGCGTCGGCGGCGGCATGGGGCGGTTCATGATCAGCCGCCACGGGTCCGGCCCGATCGGGAAGGCCGCGCCCCGGAAGATGGCGCCGGGCGAGAAGCTGCCGGGCGGAGTGAACATGGCCGCGTTTGAC
>CAIYFP010000412.1 GCA_903925515.1 uncultured Verrucomicrobiota bacterium | reverse complement strand
GGTGGGCTGGAGGGAAAAGCCGTTGAGAAAGCCACGGTTGACGAAGGCCCGGGCCACTCCGCCTGCCTGCGAATCGCCAAACCCGCCGATTCGACCGTCATCACCGATGACGACGGGCCAGGTCACCTGGGAACCGACGGGCCCGGGCAAGGCAATGATCCGATAGGCCAAGGTCGGGGCGAGCTGGACGGTGAAGGCCCGTTGGACACTCTGTGCACCGTCGGTCACGGTGACCGTGACCACGGGACTGGCGAACACGCCCGGCTGGGGACGGATGGACAAGGTTCGGTTCGTTCCAGAACCACCAAGCTCAAGCGCCGACAGCGGCAAGACCGCGGGTTCGGAACTCGAGACACTGACAATCAGATTCTCAGGCTTGGTTTCCTCGTCGGACACGTTGAACGGGACGACGGCTCCGCCCGAATCCGAGTGGACCAGCTGATCCGGGATGATCGAGATCAGCGGCGGGTCGTCGATGATCCGCATCTCGAGATTCACCTCGATCGTCTCGGACTCGACGGCTCCGTTGCGGACCTTGTAGGAGAAAGAATCTGAACCTGCGAAACCCGCACGGGGTTTGTAGGTGGCCACGCCCGTCCCCAAGGTCATGGACCCGGAAGCGGGCTGACGGACGACGATGTATTCGAGGCCGGTGAATCCGGCGGTGTCGGGATTGGACGCCGGGAGCGCCACCGGGTGTCCCTGGGTCTTCTCGGGCACCAGGACACGGTCGAGGTTGGCGAGTCCAGTCGAGATGCGCGACGTGGTGCCCCGCAGGAGGCCGTCCATCCGGTCGCGGTCGGTCGCATCCTTGGCGGAGCCGTTGTTCTCCAGACGGGGCCAATCGCCCTCATCGGCCCGCCAGTATCCCAGCAGGGCGACCGGGGCCGGCAGGACCAGCGGCCACTCCTGGTTGAAGAGGATCTCGTCGAGGCTCCGGGCGGAACGCCAGAGCCTCAGTTCCTGGGCCGCACCAGTGAGGGCCCGCCCGTCGGCCACTCCCCCGAGGAGGAGGCGGCCGGAGCCTGCATAGGGCTGCTCGACGGTGTCCTCGGCGAGCAGGATGCCATCCCGGTAGAGGCTTCGGCGACCGGTCGGTGCATCGTAGGTGGCGGCCCAGTGGTGCCATCCGGCGTCCGTGTAGGGGGCGGGTGACACCAGACCCTCGCCCTCGGCGCCATTGAACCCGAACTTGAGGCGGTTGTCGGCCTGAAGACCGAAGAAGAACCCGTTGGTTCCCTGGGAGGCGAACGGCGCAAGGGAGTTGGGCGCGTGGCGCTTGGCCCACAATTCGAAGCTGAAGGATCCGCCGGCCAGAGGCGCATCGGAACTTTCAGCCATCCCAGTTCCGGCGAAATCGACGGCACGGCCGGTTCCCACCAGCGGCTTGTCCTCCTTCGCCGTGACGAAGATTGAGAAGGAGTTGGTCGCCGACGTCCCATCCTCGTTGGTCAACACGACCTGGATGCGGGCCGGAGTCGGATTGTTGTCGGTCCGGAAAACGTCCGAGTTGGCGTTGGGTCTGGGCTGGAATCGGAGCGTGGCAGTGCTGCCGGAGCCGTCATAGGTGACGACAGGGTTCTCCACCAGGCCGGGCAGCGAGGAGGTCGCCGAGATCAAGAGGGTTTGGACTCGTTCGGGATCGCCGTCATTAATGTTGCTCAGCGACACGGTGCGGGGACCTGAATCCTCATCGATCGTCAGGTTGGCGGGAACCTGGAGTCCCGGCGCCCCAACATGGACCTTGAAGGTCTGATTGACGCTCAACCCTCCTTGGTCCCGGACGGTGACGGTGACGGTGGCCGTGCCGGATCGTCCCCGGTTGGCCTTCAGACGCAGCGTGCCGAACGTGTTGGGGGAGGAGTATTCGACCCGGGGATCCGGCAGGAGGGCCTTGTCGCTTGAGGACGCCGTGACCGTGACGGCTTGGGAGTCTCCCGCACCGGGCGATATGCTTGAGAGCGCCACATCACTGTCTTCCGTCCGGTTCATCCGCAGGCTGAGATCGGCGATGGATCCCAGCGTGGGAGGATAGTCGATGTCCGTGACCGTGTGATTGAAGGTCTGGGTCGTGGTCTTTCCGAGCGATGTCAGGGACACCGTGATGGAAGCCGTTCCCGACTTCCCCGCGGGCGGGCTGAACCTCAGGGTGGTTCCCACAACCGCGACCGGGCCGGTCAACGATGGATCGCTGGAGGTGGCGGAAAGCACATCTCCGGCGGCGAGAGCGGCCAGAGGGAGGAACACCTGCACTTTTTCCCCTTCCCTGCTGCTGGTGTCCACGAGCCTTCCGCTGAAGCCGGCGGCGGCGATGTAATTCAATTGGATGCGGTTCAGATCAATCTCCGAATTGACGTCCATATTGATAAAAAAGAATGGCGTGGAGCGTGG
>CAIYFP010000411.1 GCA_903925515.1 uncultured Verrucomicrobiota bacterium | reverse complement strand
CTACACCCTATCCTACACTCTTTCCCTACACGACGCTCTTCCGATCTCCGTCCACCCCGTCCGCCCCGTCCACCCCGTCCACCCCGCCCCCACCCGCACCCCGCCCGTCCACATGGAAGCGCCTCAACCCCGTCACATGGGGCAACCCCGTGGGCTGGTTCCGCAAGAACCCCCAGCACGGACCTCAACCTCAGCAGGTCGCCCTAGCCACCCCGGATCCAGCCCCTAAACCCTCCCAGGCCAAACCCAAGCCCCTCGCCCCCATCGTCACGCCACTCGACGCCACCCCTGAGCCCGCCCCCACCTTCCAACGCTATGCCCGCTCCACCCTCTCCACCCCGCAACCCGGAGACCCCGCCGCCGCCCAAGCCGAGTTCCTCCGAGGCGCCGAGGCCCACGGCCGCGGGGACGCCGCCGCCGCGGCCGCCGCCTACCGCAAGGCCATTGCCATCGACCCCGCCCACTTTGCGTCCCACTACAACCTCTCCCTTGCCGCCCTCCAGCAAGGCGACGTCCCCGGCGCCCTCCGCTCCGCCGAAACCGCCCTTGCCATCGACCCGCGCTCGCACGTCGCCCGGTACAATTTCGCGGTCGCCCTCCAACGCGCCCGACATCCCATGGACGCCGTCGAGGAACTCGTGCGTATCACCCGCGAGAAGCCCAACGAGGCCAACGCCTACCTCGCACTGGCCAGCCTCTATGAATCCGACCTGCGCGACACCGCCAGCGCCCGCGCTAACTTCCAAAAGGTCCTCTCCATCCAACCCAACCATCCCAAGGCCAGCTTCATCCGCGCATGGCTCGACCAACATCCAGCCCCCTAGCCCCCCCAACCCCATCCCCCTCCCGCCCCACCTCCCATGAATCTCGAAGACTCCATCGGCGACATCCTCCGCAAGGCCCGCACATCATCCCAGACCTCGGTCGAGGCCGCCGCCCATGCCGCCGGCATCCCCCTCGACGCCTACCATGCCTTCGAAACCGGCAGACACCCCCCCAGCAACCTCCGCTGGCATGACCTCGGCAAGCTCCTTTCGCTCGACGGCCCCCGGCTCCAACGCCAACACGACGGATGGCGTCCCAATCTCCCCAACCTCTCGCTCTGGCGCGAGCTTCGCGTCGTCTCCACCACCGGCGACGACATGGCCGTCAATGCCTTCCTCGTCTGGGACGAGGTCACCCGAGACGCCGCTGCCTTCGACACCGGCTTCGACGCCTCGCCCATACTCGATCGGATCCGCCAGAACCAACTCGCCCTCCGCCACGTCTTCATCACGCATTCCCATGGCGACCATGTCGCCGGGCTCGCCGCCCTCCGGGAGCACCATCCCCGCGCACGCATCCACTCGGGCTCGCCCACCGCCCCGGTCGATCAACGCAACCGCCCCAACGAATGCGTCCAACTCGGCTCCCTCCGCATCTCCCACCGCAACACCCCCGGACATGCCGAGGACGGCGTCACCTATGTCGTCGGCAACTGGCCCGGCGACGCCCCCCATGTCGCCATCGTTGGGGACGCCCTCTTCGCCGGCTCCATCGGCGGCGCCCGCGAGCACCTCGCCCTCGCACGCCAGAAAATCCGCGACGAAATCTTCTCGCTGCCCCCGGACACGCTCGTTTGCCCGGGCCACGGCCCCCTCTCCACCGTGGGCGAGGAATCGGCAAATAACCCGTGGTTTCCCTGAACCCTTTCCACGACCCGTTCATGACATGAAGGCCATCGTCCGACGGAGTCCTCCTGCCTCGCTCGCCATGAATGCGTCCCTCGTCCTCGCCGCCTCGCTCGCCGCCTCGCTCGCCGCCTCCGTCGTCCTCGCCCAATCCACCTCCGCCCCGCCCGCCTCCCCTTCCCCCATTCCGTCCACCAACCTCGCCCTCCCTCCCGCCATCCTTCCGGGTCCCTCCCGCCCCTTCACCAGTCCCCGTCTCCTGCTCAACAACCCCAATCGCGAGGCCCTCGAAGCCCCGCTCCGCTCGCCCGACCTCAACCCGTCCAAGCCCCCGCAAGGCCCCCTCCTCCGCCAGCTACGCTCCGAGTTCTCCCTCCGCAGCGCCCTCGAGTCCATCAACCCCCTCGCACCCATCCCGCCCGAGCTTAAGAAGCTGCGCTATGCCCACGAGCTCAATCGCCCCATCGACCACGGTTACCCAAGGTCCCTTCGTGACCCCCTGACTCCATCCGTCCCACGGGCCTTCCAGGACCCCTTGACCCACGAGCCCTCCCTCCGCCTCTGGTAGCCCGGCGCCGCTCCATCACACCAAGGCTCGCATCCTGCCCGCGCCCCGGTACCCTGCCGGCCATGCACGTGTCCTCGTTCCCCGTCTTCACGCTCGCCTCCACCTTCCTGCTTCTCACCCCGGCGCACGCCGCCCTTCCGCGCACCCTCCGCCAACCCGTCCAGCAGCTCCGCGCCGTCGGCCCGGAAGGCATGAACCACGCCGCAGCGGCAGCCGCATGGCGCAAGGTCGCCGCCGCACCACCTTCCATCCTGCCCGACATCCTCGCCGCCATGGACGGCGCCAATGACTACGCCCTCAACTGGCTTCGCACCGCCGCCGAATCCATCGATCAACGCGCCCGCCACGAGGCCTCCATGCTCCCGCTCAAGCCTCTCGAAGCCTTCCTCCGCGACACCCAACACCATCCGCGCGCGCGCCATCTTGCCTTCCAGATCATCGCCCGTGCGGACCCCTCCGCTCCCGAACGCATCCTTCCGTCCTTGGTCAACGATCCCTCCAACGACCTGCGACGCGACGCCGTCGATCGCCTCGTCCAACTCGCCGCCACGGCCGCCGCCCAGGACAAGCAACGAGGCGTCGAACACTACGAGGCCGCGCTCGCCCATGCGCGCGAGGCCGACCAGATCGACGCCATCGCCAAGCGCCTCGCCGACATGGGCCGCAAGGTGGACCTGCAACAGGTCTTCGGCTGGGTCACCCGGTGGCAGTTGGCCGGTCCCTTCGACAACACCGGCGGCGCGGGCTTCAACACCGCGTTCCCGCCGGAGTCCGGCTTCAATTCGGAAGCCCGTTTCGACGGCAAGAAGGGCCCCGTGCGCTGGATCGAGTCCACCACCCAGAACGAGTACGGCCTCGTCGATTTCAACAAGCCCTTCGGCTCCCTCAAGGAAGTCACCGGCTACGCCCACGCCGAGTTCTGGGCCCCCACGGACCGCACCGCCGAGATTCGCCTCGGTTGCAAGAACGGATGGAAGGTCTGGGTCAACGGCAAGCTCCTCTTCGGCCGCGACGAATACCACCGCAACATGGAGATCGACCAGTACCGCCTGCCCTTCCAGCTCAAGGCCGGCCGCAATGACATCCTCGTCAAGTGCTGCCAGAACGAGCAAACCGAGGACTGGACCAAGGAATGGGAGTTCCAGCTCCGCGTCACCGACCCGCAAGGCTCCCCCATCCGCCCCACGCGCTGACCCCCTCTTTGCCATCTTCCCCGCGATTCACCCGCCATCCCCCAACAGACCCTCCCCAGCCATGCGCCCCTTCCCCGCCACCCTCGCTGCCTTCGCCGCCCTCTCCACCCTCGCCCAGGCCGCCGACTGGACCAGCTTCCGCGGCACTCACGGCAATTCCATCGCCCATGGCGAACAACTCCCGCGCGAGCTTTCCCCCGGATCCATCGCATGGTCCGCCAACC
The DNA here is from genome assembly GCA_903925515.1 of uncultured Verrucomicrobiota bacterium. Taxonomy (GTDB): domain Bacteria; phylum Verrucomicrobiota; class Verrucomicrobiia; order Limisphaerales; family UBA9464; genus UBA6176. The sequence goes on along the minus strand of CAIYFP010000411.1, from coordinate 535 downwards.
TCCCGGGCCGCGGCATCTCCACCCCGGTCGTCGTGGGCCAACGCATCTTCGTCACCGCATCCGTCGGCGCTCGCCACGACCAGCTCCATGTCCTTTGCTTCCACGCCCCCGACGGCGCCCCGCTCTGGTCGCGCCGCCTTTGGGCCACCGGCCGCACCCAAACCCACGAGAAGATCAGCCCCGCCACCCCAAGCCCCGTTTCCGACGGCAAGCGCCTCTTCGTCATCTTCTCCTCGAACGACTGCGCCGCGTTCGATCTCGAGGGCAACCTCCTCTGGTTCCGCGGCCTCGGTCGCGACTACCCCAACGCCAGCAATTCCCTCGGGATGTCGTCGTCCCTCGTCCTTGCCGACGACGTCCTCGTCGCCCAGGTCGAGAACGACTCCGAGTCGTTCGTCGTCGGCCTCGACGCCTCCACCGGCCTCAACAAGTGGAAGATCGACCGCCCCAAGAAGGCCAACTGGACTTCCCCCGTCCTCTTCCCCGACCCCGCCTCCGGCCAGACCCTCGTCGGCCTCCAATCCGCAAAGGGCCT
>CAIYFP010000410.1 GCA_903925515.1 uncultured Verrucomicrobiota bacterium | reverse complement strand
TGGGACCTCGACCCGCCCATGCGGGGCGCTCCTTCGTTCCCGTGCGGCCGGGCAAGGATGCGACCTTGGGTCCCTTGTTGGAGGCCGGTCGCTCTCCATCGGCGGCTTCCATGGGATGTGCCCCGTGAGGGCGCGCGGCCTTCATGGCCTGGGAGCGCGTCCGTCCCCGGCCGCCGGGGCGCTGCTCCACGTTCCATCCATGCCCCGTCTGTAGGCCGGTTGCCCCATAGGCGTTAACCTTGTCTGCTTCAACTCCCCGTCAGGGGAACCGAGCACTATGGATGGCCCGCGAAGACTCGAGTCCACGGACACGATCCGCGGGCACGAGAAGACCCCCATTTTCGTGTATTTCGTGTATTTCGTGGTTCCAACCCTTCGCCGCGCTCAGGCACCTCGCATGGCTTCCCTTCACCTACCCGAGGCAGCACGCGACCACCGCGACCCCGCATGCAGCCGGTCCAGAGCTCAGCGCTGGTGGAACCACGAAACACACGAAATACGCGAAGGCCGGGCCCTCAAGCCCAAGGCAAGGGATGCCACTGATCCGTGTTGGGCAAGCGGCTGGAAGCCGCTTCCACCTTCACTGGGCCTTCATGGGATGTGGCAATGGCGTCCTGCCGCTGGACGTAATCCAGCCAGAGCCGAGACGGCTCGGCCACGTTTCCGCCGGGCGAGGGCACCCGGCCTACAACCCGGACCGGCCCATTCCAAGCTCAACCGCGGGGTGAGGTCTCGGATGGATCTCGGAGGGCCTCATGGCCTTGATGGGACGGCCATTCTCCCGGCTTAAAGCCCTGTTTGGCTGGTGGTTTTAGGTTTAACTCGGTCGCCCCCGGCCTCGCCTGCTCTACCAGGAGCCAGCACGATCCGCCCATGCGCCGGGTCCGCACGCCTGCTGAAGGCACACGCATGGAGCAACCCCACGCACGCGACTCATGAGACACGACCCGAAGGGCGGCGACGCCACCAGAACATGCGTTCGCGTCCGAGGCGTCCTTGCCAGCTGCGGGGCTGCCATTCCTCGAGCAGCTCGAGGAATGCCCCGAAGCGTGCCATGAGCTCGTCGCGCGTGCAGGGGAAGGGCGGGGGCTCGTCGGTGTCGGGGTTCATGTAATGGACGGCGAGGAAATGGCCGCCGGGCCGGAGCCACCGTGCGACGGCGCGGGCGTGGGCATCGCGGAGGGAGGGATCGATGGCGCAATAGAGGGTGTGTTCAAAGACCCAGTCGAAGGAGGCGTCGGCGTTGGCCGACGCGAGGAAGTCGCCTTGATGGAACGCGAGCCTTGGGAGGCCGTGCCAGCGTTGGGAGGCGCGTGCCATGGCGGTGGGGGACAGGTCGAGGCCGAGCGTGTCGAAGCCCGCGCCGGCCCATGCGACGGCATCATGGCCCATGCCGCAGCCGGGCACCAACACGCGGCCGGGAGGGATGGCCGGACGCGCGGCGAGAAAGTCCACAAGCCCGGGCGCGGCCTCGCCATGGTCCCATGGGGTGTCGCCTGCCACGTAATGAGCCTCCCAATCCCTGCCTGCCGTTGAGTTTCCCATGGAGATTTTGCGTGAGCGAGGCTTTGGCATGGGAGGTGGTGGAATCAAGCGCGGGTTGACACGTCGGGGCTGGGCTGCTGGCGCGGGCCCGAGGGCCTGCCAGGAGAGTTCCTGCTTGCGGTGGAGGGGACGGGGGGGACGATGGGGACATGGCCGAGGCGGCGGCGCGACAGGACGTGATCGTGGGTGTGGACCTTGGGGGGACCAAGATCCTTGCTGGCGTCTTCGGTGCGGGGCTGAAGTGCCTTGCGACGGCGAAGTTGAGCACGAAGGCGGAGCGGGGCTACGAGGCGGTGGTGGAGCGAATCCAGCGGTGCGTGCGGGACGCGATCGACGAGGCGGACCTCACGGTGAAGCAAGTGCGGGCGGTGGGCATCGGCGCGCCGGGCGCGGTGAACCCGGAGACGGGCGAGGTCTTGTTCGCGCCGAACCTTCGTTGGAAGGATGCGCCGTTGGGGAAGGACCTTGCGAAGCTGCTGGACGTGCCGGTGTTCGTGGAGAACGACGGGAACGTGTGTGCCTTGGGGGTGCATGAGGTGGAGATGGAGGGGAAGCCGAGGTCGTTGGTGGGCATCTTTCTTGGGACGGGGATTGGGGCGGGGATCATCTTGGGCGGAGAATTGCACGGGGGGTTCAACCGCACGGCGGGAGAAGTCGGGCACATGGTGCTGGATGTGGGCGGTCCCAAGTGCGGGTGCGGCAACCGGGGATGCTTCGAGGCGTTGGCGAGCCGCACGGCGATCTTTCGCGAGCTGTCCGACGCGATCCGGGACGGCGCGAAGTCGCACCTTGTGGACTTGCTTGGGCCGGGTGAGGCGATCACGGACCTGAAGTCGGGCGACCTGCGCAAGGCGTTGCGCAAGGGCGACAAGCTCGTGCAGAAGGTGGTGGAGGCGGCAGCCGAGTACACGGGCATCGCGATTGGCAACATCATCAACTTCCTCAACCCCGAGGTCATCGTGCTTGGGGGCGGCGTGATGGATGCGTTGCAGGACGAGATGATGGCGATCATCGAGGCGACGGCCCGCGACTACGCGATGACCGGCACGGCCGAGGGCATCCGGATCGTGCCGAGCAAGCTTGGTGACAAGGCGGGGATCACCGGCGCGGCGGTGCTGGCCCGCCGGGCGTTGAAGGGATAGGGCTGGCCCGCGCAAGAGATCGATGTCGTGCCTTCGCAACCGAGCATGAAACCCGCAATGCCCATGCCGGGAGGGGTGGCGATCTGGATGGATGACTCGGCACGGCCTTCGAGGCAGGCCGAGGCGCTCCATGGGGCCATGGCGCGGGGAAGGGTGCCGTCGGGCGCCTTGTATGCGACGCCGTTCCAGTCGTTGCGTTGGCTGGCGTTGCACGAGGCATGGTCCCCGGCGCGGCGGGATGGGGGAGTCCAGTCCGCGTATGACGAGGTGTTCGGGGTCTTGCGGGATCGCTTGGGAAGGTCTCCATGGACCTTGGTTTCGTTGGGGTGCGGCGGCGGGCAAAAGGAGGAGCAGTTTTTGCGATCGTGCGCCGAGCCGCCGCGCGTGGCGTTGGTGGCGGACATCAGCCCCGGCCTTGCTTTGGCAAGCCATGACCGCGTCTCGCCATGGTGCAAGACGCACGCGGGGGTGATCGACCTTGAGGCAAGCCCGGGTCCCGCGCCATGGTGCGAGACGTTGCTTGGCGACGAGGGCGTGCAACGGGTGGTGTTCTTCCTCGGGATGCTGCCCAACATGGACCATGGGCATGCCGGCCGCGTGTTGAGGGCATGGACGCGTCCCGGGGACTGGGTGGTGGCGAGCGCGAACCTTGCTTCGGCGGCGGAATGCGCGGCCGGATTGCCGAACGTGCTGCCCCAGTATGACAACAAGGAGACCCGGGCATGGCTTTCCGGCTTCCTTGAGTGGCAAGGCATCGGCATGGACCGGTTGGACTGGGTCTTCGGGTCCGAGCCCGTGGCCGCGGGTTCCGGGGCCATGGCACGCGTCACGGCGGACGTGGTGTTGCGGTCCGGCGTTTCCGTCTCGGTTCCCGGGCATGAGCCCGTGTCATGGGAAGCGGGTTGCCGCGTGCGTCTGTTTCATAGCCTTCGCATGAGCATGGATGCGGCGGCGGGCTTCGGTGCCGACGCCGGGTTGGTTGGGGTGCACGACGCGTCGGATGCGGCGGGGCAGGAGGGTGTTTTGCTGCTGCGTCGTTGAGGTGCACCGGCCTAGCGGATTTCCGGGCGGCGAAAGCCAAGCACGGCGTCGATGCGGCGGACGCGCCACTGTCCCTCGACCCGGACAAGGCGGAACTCGAATTCCTGCGCGGTGAACTCGCCCTTGGCGCCGCCGGTGCGGGCGCTTGCGGTGAGGACGGCGCGGGCCTTGATGTCGTCCTCGAGCGTGACCTGCACGTCATGAACCTTGACCTCGACGGACCGAACCTGGGGGGCGCCTGCGAGGAGCATGCCCTTGATGGCGTCGCGCCCGGAGATGGAGGACTCGATGGGGAGGACCTGGTCGATGTGGAGCTCGGCGTCGTCGGTGAAGGCGGAGGCGATGGACTCGACCTTGGCGATCCGGGCGAGGTTGCCCTCGTTGCCGGAGAAGGAAGCGTCTCGCGCCATGCCCTCGATGACGCGGCGGACGCGGTCCTCGTCGGTGGGGCGTGAGAAGGCGAGCCATGCGAGGGCGATGGCGACGGTGGCGAGCCATGGGGCGAGGCGTTTCATGGGTCACCAAAGGATGCGGCCGACGATGCGTTGGGCGGCGAAGGCGCCGTGGGTATGGTCGCGTGCAGGCATGCTGCGGTTGTCGCCCACGAGGAAGTACTCGTCCGGGCCGAGGGCGAGCTCGGACTCGTTCCATGGCGCGCGGTGCTTGACGTAGGGTTCGGCGACGGGGCGGCCGTCCACGAGGAGTTGGCCGCGGTCGAATGCGACGCGCTCGCCAGGGAGGCCGACGATGCGCTTGAGGTAGAGGATGCTTTCGCCGGCCATGCGGACGGCGACGACGTCGCCGCGTCTTGGGGTTGAGGAGCGATAGGCCCAGCGATTGACGAAGTTGATGGCATGGAGGCGGTAGGTGGGCTCCATGCTGACGCCGGCGACGCGGATGGGGCGAAGGACGTTGCCGAAGACGAACCATGCGACGCCGGTGATGATGGCGATGCGGACCAAGGTGAGGCGTGGATTTCTCCCGACGAGGAAGACTTGCCACCATGGCGGGCGTTGGACTGGAGCGGGGATCATGCAGGCGACGCGTCCGTGAGGCTATGCCGGGCCGGGTCTTCGGCAACGGGCAATTCTGGCGGGGGGCGGGACGAGGGCCGACGAGGACCTTCCGCGATGGATGTTGGGCAACTCCCCAATCACCACGCAAGGAGGAGGGAAACCGTCAATTCCCAAGCGGAGGGGCAGGAACCGAGGCAAGGGGATCCCCGAGACTGCATTCTTCACGCCAAGGCCAGGGCCATGGCAGGCCTTGGTGGATGGGGCCAGTGAAACCTGCCCGGGCGGCCAACCGGCGTCTTCGTTGGGAGACGCCATGACGCCGGGAGGGCCTGTCCTTTGAACGCTCCGTCGGCGAAGCGTGAGGGGAGACCCGGGCATTCGAGGGCGGCGTACGCGGGGATCCGGGGCAACTCCCAAATCCGCGCGTAAGGAGGAGGGGGGCTCGCGATCCTCAAGCGGGCGAGTTGCGGCAGGCTGCGTGCCAACACGCCGTCGTAGCGGATGGGCGACTGCGGCATGCGCGCGGGTGGCCACATCCCAAGTGACCTCGGCGTCCATCTGCCATGAAGCCGG
>CAIYFP010000409.1 GCA_903925515.1 uncultured Verrucomicrobiota bacterium | reverse complement strand
GAGCGGGTTCTCCGGCACGATCACCTTCACCTCGCCCGTGTAGAGGCTGCCGCCCACCTTGAACACGTGCATGGACACAGGGTCGCCAGGCTGCGTGAAGGCCCAGCCATCCGACTCGATCAAGGTCACGTATCCATTCCCCGGGCCCGTGGCGCTCAACGCGTACGAGGCCACCGCCGTGTCGTCGCTCGTGATCTCGGCAAGGCTACCCACGCCCACGCTCACCGTCTGCTCGTCGTCCGGGATGTAGGTGCCCGGCGTCTCCGGGTTCTCCACGAAGGTCTCAAGGTCCGTCGCCAAGGCATCCACCAACGCGTCCCACTTGGCCTTGTTGCCGCTGTCCGATGCCGGACATAGCTCCTTCACGGCAGCAAGGTCGGAGTCGCGCAGGACGTTGAGCAGGGAGTAGTTCTCCCCCAAGTCGGCCCGGACAAACTCGCCTTTCAGCACGAGGGAACCCTTCTCCCCACGGTTGGGCTGGATGAACACCCGCTTGACCAGGTGCGGTGGCAAGGCCGGGAAGAAGACATTCCCCCGGTAGCTCTCGGTGCGGATGCTGCCCGGGATCTTGTCGAGGTCCTGCTCGGCAAGGGCGGAATACTTCTCCCGCGTGGCATCATGCAGGACCACGCTGACGTCAGGGTCCTGGATGCCTTGGGCGATGGATTGTTGGTACAGCACCTTCGCGGTGACCATGTCGCGCACGCCCGGCAGGTTGAACGCCGACATCGCAAGCGTCGCCCCGAACGGAAGCGTCGGGAGCGGCTTCGAGGAGTCCTTGGGATCCCGAACCGGCCAGACCGGGCGATACGTGATGTCGAGCGACGCCGTCTCCTTGTCTGCCGGGTCGCCCACGTACTCGCCGGAGGCCGCGTCCAAGGGGCGGAGGTACGGGACGATGGAACCCGGGGGCGGCGGCACCTCCATGCCCGGCCAGTCGAAGCCCGGCTCGGTCTTGTAGTAGTACCGCATCGTGAAGCTGTTGGCCGGCGTGGGCGACTCCGCGAGGAATGGCGGACGGGTGGTGAACTCGACCTCCGTGCCGGTGTAGGCGTTGGTGCTGACCATCGCGTTGCGCCCTTGCGCGACGAGCTGGCCCGAGGCCGCCACCGTCACGGACACGGTCAGCGCCACCTCGGACTGGTCGTACAAGTCGATGACCTTGAGCCCGATGCTGGCGGTGCCGACATGGGATGAATCTGGCTTTCCTCGCAGTGCAAGGCCCTCGACCTGAAGCCATGCCGGAAGCTCCGTCGTGGCCACCAAGGAGAGGTTCTCGTCTTGGCGCGACGCATGGACGGCGTAGGAAAACTCCTGCCCGACGATCGCGGTGGCGGCCGGCAAGGGGCCGAAGGTCTTGGCATCCTGGTCGTAGCTCCCGGCCGCGAGGGCGGGCTGTCCCGCATGCGTGCCGCGATACACCCAGATGTTCCGCTTCCGGTCCGTCCACGTGAACGAGTCGTAGTGGCCGAAGCTGCCGTTGGAACCGTTCGGGTCCCAGCCCACGGGAACGTCGCCTCCCTCGCGCTTC
>CAIYFP010000408.1 GCA_903925515.1 uncultured Verrucomicrobiota bacterium | reverse complement strand
CCGTCTGCGCCCCCCATAGGGGTTCCCGTGGTGCCGTTTCCCCGATGGTTGCGCTGCCCGCGCTGCGACGTCTTGGCTACGGCCGAGTCCGGGGTGTTTCAGTTGGTCGAGGATGAGTTCCGAGGGGACCGCACCCGCTTTGTGCACGTGGCCTGCCCCCGTGGAGGTGGCCGCTCGGTCGATGCCCTGAACGTTCGGTTTCTGCTCGCCTGTCGCGAGGGGCACCTCGCTGACTTTCCTTGGATTGAATATCTTTACCGAGGTCAGGCGCCCTCCGGGCCCGTCAGCCTCACCTTGAGCGAACAGGGACCGGGCGGTGACGCGGCGGACATTTGGGTCAAGGACACCCGGCCGACACCACCGGTGTCCCGGCCGCTTGCCGATGCATTCGGAACGGATTTCGATTGCCCAAGTTGCTATCCACACCTGCGCCGCCGTTCCCAGCCGGCGTGCACGAGCAGGGCCAAGGTGATCTTGCTGGGAGCTTCCAACTCATGGTTTGCAGTCACCCTCTCGGCGCTTTCGATTCCATCGGCCGTTGATCGCCTGGCTCTTGCAGTCGAGCAGCTTTGGACGCGCCTTGCCGACATACCCAGCTTGGAGGTCCTGAAGTACGTGGCGTCCCCAGACCGGATGCCCGCACTGGGTGACTTCCCTGCCGAGCAGATCTGGGAGGCTGTCCAACAACGTCGCAGGGCCGCGCCGACCGTTCATGATGCTCCCGCCGACTTGAGGGTTGCCGAGTGGCAGGCACTGACGCGACCGGAGCTGTTGCCGACGACGGGACATTTCAAGGCGGAGAGCATCCAGCCACCGCATGGATTCGAGCAGTTCTTCAAGAAAACAACCTTGGTCCAGCGTTTGCGTGAGGTTCGGGCGCTCGTGGGATTCAGCCGGATTGAATCGCCCGGTGACTTTGGCGACGGGCCGGCGGAATCCAGCGTGCCCATGGCACCGCTTGCCCGGGACTCCGCGACGTGGGTCCCGGCCGTTGAAGTGAACGGCGAAGGCATCTTCCTCCAGTTCGACGAGGCGATGATCGAGGCATGGTGCCGCAGGCCGGAGGTTCAAGAGCTGGAGATGCGCTTCCGGGCCGCCCATCGTCAGTGGCGGCAAGTCCGGAATCGTCAGCCGATCGATGCTGGCTTCCCGGGGATTCGCCACATCCTGGTGCATTCCTTTGCTCACGCCTTGATGAGGCAATTATCGCTCGGTTGTGGCTATGCCGCGGCCAGCATTCGGGAGCGTCTCTACACGCTGGATGCCAGTCAGCCGAATGGACCGATGGCGGGCGTTCTCATCTACACTTCGGCTGGTGACAGTGAAGGAACCCTCGGGGGCTTGGTAAGTCTCGGCGAGCCGAAGAGGCTGGGGGAACATGTCGCCAAGGCCTTGGAGGCGATGGAACTTTGTGCATCGGACCCGCTTTGTGCCGAACACCAGCCGGGGAGGGATGGCCTCACCTTGCACGGCGCATGCTGCCATGCCTGTCTCTTTGCCCCCGAGACGTCCTGTGAAAGGGCAAACCGATACCTGGATCGATCTGTGCTCGGGGAGACGTTTGTGGGCCATGGAACGGGCTTCTTCCACGCGGCCCACTGACTAACTAGTCCCGTCGATTGCCGTCGTTGGGCGTAGGCAGGGGTTCCTTGCGTGGTCGATGGGGCGGGACGTGTAGTTCGGAATCGAAGCTTCTTGGGGGGAACAGATCAGGCCGTCCTGGGATCCCAGTGCAGTGGGCGTTGCGCACGCATCGACGGTGCTCACCCACAAGCCGCGCATCGCCTTCGGCCATCACTTGCCCGGGGATCTGGATCGCCGCCGGGGAGCGTCGGGGGACGATTCCGGGTGCCGGGCATCGCCGGTCTTCGTTCGGGTGCGGCGGGCAGAGGTCCCCATGCTCCTCGGGTTGAAGCCGGGGTTGAAGGGGTTCGAGGAAAAGTGAGTGG
>CAIYFP010000407.1 GCA_903925515.1 uncultured Verrucomicrobiota bacterium | reverse complement strand
GTCCGATGCCGAGGCGCGATGCAGGACGGGGTTCCATGTGGGGACGCGCGAGCCGTCCGGCTGGACGCCGTTCGCGACCTCCACCGGCGCGGACCATTCGCCGCCATGATTGCGCGACACCCAGATGCCCACGTCGGGATGTTTTTCCCGCGTCCCGCCGAACCATGCCGCGACGAGCCCGTCGTCTGCTTGGACGATCGTGGACGCATGGCATTCCGGGAACGGCGCCTTCATGTAGATGAACTCGCGGCGGACCTCGCAGGCCTCCGGGAAGAGCGCGGCCCGGGCCAGCGACAGAGGAAGCGCAAGGGAGAGGAGACGGAGCACGCACGCAGCCTTCATGGTATGGGTTCAGCGTGGGGGAATTGGCCGGGGACGGCGACCCTCTTTCTTGGGGGGCCACGGCGGCGACCCACCCATGGGAGGCGTGCCGTGTCAGGCGTCCCCGAAGGGCCAGCGCCGGCCCCAGCGCGCCCATCCGAGGAACAGCGCGACGCCCCCGAGCATGGCGCCGGCCGCGAACGCGATCACCTCCATGGGCAACGTCCCGAAGACGAACAACCAGCCGCCGCCCGCCACCAGCAACGGCAGGGGGTAGAGCCAGACCCGGTACGGGCGCTGCATGTCGGGCCTGTGGCGGCGCAGCAGGACGAGGGCGCCGATCTGGCCCACGAACTGCACCACGATCCTGAGCGCGATCAACGTGTCGAGGACCACCCCGAATCGCAGGAACGCGCACGCGATCGCCAGCAACCCCACCGCCAGCAACGACACGTGCGGGAAATGCCGCGTCGGATGCAGCCTCCCGAAAACCGCAAGGAACGACCCCTCGCGCGCCGCCGCGTACGGGATGCGGGAATAGCCGAGGAGCAGGGCGAAGCAGGACCCCACGCAGGTCCACAGGACCATCACCGTGAACCACCGCGCCAGGCCCGGCCCGTGCGCCCGTTCCATGAACGTCGAGACCACGTACAGCGCCTCCGGATGCTCGGACTCCGGCACGATCGTCCGCCATGGCACCGTGCCCGTGACCGCAAGGTTGACCCCCACGTACAACACGGCCACCACCACGAGGCTCGTCAGGACGGACCTTGGGATTGTCCGGCCCGGGTCCTTCACCTCGTCGCCGAGGTAGCACACGTCGTAGTAACCGAGGAAGTCGTAGAGGCCGGTGCGCGCGGCCGCGCCGAGGCCCATGGCGAAGCCCCAGTTGAAGCGCCATGCGTCCGCGGGGAAGTCGAACGCGACCCGGGGGTCGAACGTGATCGCGCCGGTGACGAGCACGCCGGCGACGGTGACGAGCACGCCGGCCCAAAGCACCACCGTGAGCCGGCCCACGTTCGAGATGCGGCGGTACAGCAACGCGATCACCCCAAGCCCCAGCGCCACCACCACGAGGCCGCCCCGCCATGTTGGAACCCCGTCCCGGACCACGCCCGGCCACAGGTAGTCCAGGTAGCGAAGGAACCCGATGTAGCCGGACGCGATCTCGAGGGGCCCGCTCACGAGGAGCTGGACAAGGAACAGGAAGCCCATGAGGCGGCCCCAGCGCCGGGGGCCAAACCCTTCCGTCAGGTATCGGAACGTCCCGCCGGACCCGGGCATCGCGGCACCCAGCTCCGCCCAGACCATGCCGTCGGGCAACGCGATCAGCAGCGCCACGAGCCACCCCAGCATCGACTGCGGCCCGCCCAGCGCGCTCATCAGCGTGGACAAGGTGATGAAGGGCCCCGCGCCCAGCATGTTGGCCATGTTCAACGCCGTGGCGGGAAGCAACCCCAGCCGCCGTTCCATGGACGGCTTTGCCGCGCCCGCGCCCGTGCCCGTGGTCATGGGATGCGAGGCTCCCCGATGGCTGCAAGGATGGGAAGCCCGGCGGCGGATTTCAGACGACCTCGACGGGGCAGCGCGGGATGGCGTCGAGGAAGGCCTGGCCGTACCGCTTGGTGAGGACGCGGTTGTCGAGGAGGACGACGATGCCCTTGTCGTTGCGGGTGCGGACGAGGCGGCCGACGCCTTGGCGGAAACGGAGGATGGCCTCGGGCAGGCTGAACTCGGAGAACGGGTTGCCGCCGCGGGCCTCGATGCGCTCGATGCGCGCCTCGACGAGGGGATGGTCGGGCACGGCGAACGGGAGGCGCGTGATGATGACGTTGGAAAGGGCCTCGCCCGGGACGTCCACGCCCTGCCAGAAGCTGGCCGTGCCGAACAGGACGGAATCGACGTCCTCCTTGAACCGCTCGAGCATGGTGGCGCGGGGCATGCCCTTGCCCTGCACAAGGCATTCGATGCCGAGCCCGGCGAAGAACCGTTCCATGCGCCCGGCGACCTCCTGCATGAGGCGGTTGCTGGTGAACAACACGAAGGCCTTCCCGTGCGTCAGCCGCACGTAGTGCGAGATCCACTTTTCGAGGGCGTCCATGTAGCCCGGGTCGCGGGGGTCCGGCATGCGCGACACGACATGGACGCGCATCTGGCGCTCGTAGTCGAAGGGCGAGCCCACCTGCACCTGCGCTGCGGCCTCGCCGCCCACGCGTCGCGCCACGTAGTCGAGGGCGCCCCGCGCCGCGGCCAGCGGCCGCGAGGGATCCGTCACCTTGGCCTCCTTCACCGCCATGGTCGCGCTGGTGAGGATGATGCTGGTGGGCGCCCCGAAGAGCCGCTCGCGCAGGAAGTCGGCGACATCGACGGGCGCGGCGTTGAGGGAGATGTTGCGGCGCGTCTTGCCGCCGCGGTCCACCCAGTACACGTGCTCCTCCGCCTCCTGCTTCAGGAACGTGGCAAGGGACGACTTCAGGTCCGCGAGCCGCCGGTTGCATTCCATCAACTCCTCCCCCGTCTCGCGGTCGTCGCTGGACTCGACAAGCCCGGAGACCATGCCGCGGACGTTCTCGATCGCGAGGGTGAGGGTGTCATGGACGAGCTCGGGACGGCGGATGCGCAGCTCGGTCCATGAACGGGGCGGGGTGGCCGGCTCGGCGCCCGGGGGCGGGGGCATGCCGGGGCGGTGGCCGGGTGCGGGCGCGGCGGGCTCGGAGGCCTCGCGCGGGGTCTCGTCGTCGGGGTTGGCAGGCCTTGAGGCCAAGGTTTCGCAGGCGCGTTCGACCTCGTCGAAGAAGTCGTCCGCCATGGCGAGGGCGGTGGAGACGTGCTCGACGACGGGGCCGCCGCGGATGGTGGTGAGGAGGCCCTTCTGGGTCTTGGGGTTCCACAGGCGCTGGAGGTTGTAGCGGAGCTGGCCGCTGGAGACGGACACGCCGATGTGCTTCGCCGCCGCCTGCTCCACCATGTGGGCCTCGTCGAAGATGACGAAGTCGTTGCGGAACAACACGCCCCCTTGCTGGTCGGGCTCGACGCCGTTGAGCAGGGTGAAGAAGAGCGTGTGATTCAGCACGAGCACGTCCGCGCCAAGGATGCGCTGGCGGGCACGCTGGAAGAAGCAGGTGCGCCCGGCCTTGGCCATGTCCGACTGGTGCCCGCACCTCTTGGGGGTGCAGAGCCCGCGCTCGGAGCAGACCATTTCCCAGACGCGGGGGTCCGGCTCGGAGTCGAAGTCCGAGAGGGAGCCGTCCTCGGTCTCATGGCTCCACTGGAGGATGCGGTGGAGCTCGGAGATTTCCGGGCTGGTGAAGAGGGAGCCGGACTGCTGGAGGGCCTTTTCAAGGCGCCGGGTGCAGAGGTAGTTGCTGCGGCCCTTGAGCATGGCGTAGGCAAAATCAACCGGGAGCACGCGCTTGAGCAACGGCAGGTCCTTCTCCACCAGTTGCTCCTGCAGGTTGATCGTGTAGGTGCAGATGATCGCCTTCTTCTTGCTGCGTGCCGCGAACAACACCGCCGGGACAAGGTACGCGAAGCTCTTCCCCACGCCCGTGCCCGCCTCCACCATCAGGTGCCCGCCCTCCGACAATGCCCGAGCCACCTCGCCCGCCATCCGCTGCTGCTGCGGCCGGTACTCGAAGTTGGGCGAGCCGGCGAACGGGCCGTCCGGGCCGAAGATTTGCTCCACCTCCGCCACGAAGTCCGCGCCGCCCGATCCCGCGATGCTGTCGGTCGGTGCAATCACGGGCGGGACGTTACCCTGTCCGGCGCGCGATGCCACGCCTTGAAGCGGTGCGGTTCAGGCGGGCTTGCTGCCGGGGCGGGCGAGGTACACGAGCCCGCCGACGACGCTCCATGCGAGGTTGGCGGAATAGGCGAGCAGGGCGAGCGCGAGGGCCTCGCCGTGGCGGACGCCGGGGAACTCCGGCAGGGCCAGCAACGAGACCATCAGGTGCTCGCGGACGCCAAGGCCGCTGGGTGTCACGGGCAGGGCGGCGACGCAGACGACGGCGGGGACGACGAACCACAGGACGCGCTGGGGCACCTCAAGCCCAAGGCCGGAGGCAATCGCGGCGAACGTGCCCACGATGGCGACGTTGATCGCGAGGGAATAGGCGGCGGAGACGAGCATGTACCGGGGGTTGCGCCCGAAGAGGCGGCAGGCGGCCAAGGCGCGGGCCACGGACTCGCCCATGGGCAGCCTTTGGAGGAGACGCCATGCACGACGGCCGGGCGCGAGCCAGTCGGTGTAGAACGCCACGAGCACCAGCACGGTCGCCAGCGTCGCCATGGCGAGCACGAGGAGCGCCAACCCAGGGTAGCTCGCGTGCGCAAGGAACAACGCCGTGCCGTCCGGCGCCCGCCATGCCATCGGCACCATCGCCGCCGCGAACACCAGCAACGCGAGCGTCCCCACCAGGCGGTCCACCAGCACCGACACCGCCGCCTCCGCCCGCCGTTCCCGCGTCCAGCGCGCCGCGCACCATGCCTTCACCACGTCGCCCCCGGTGGACCCGAGGAGGAAGGCGTTGAAGAAATGGGCGACGAAGGACACGCGGAGGACCTCGGCGACCCCGATGGCCAAGCCCTGGACCCGGAGGGCGTGCCGCCAGCGCAGGCCGCCAAGGACGACCGGGACGCCGCACGATGCCAGAGCAAGGACCACGTGGCCGGGCGAGAGCCGGCCCACGGTGCGCCACATCTCGGCCGGGCCCCGCGACCATGCGAGGCGTCGTTGCTCCCACTTGCCCATGGCGTCCCAGCTTTGGCCTGTCCCGGCGAGGTGGAGCTGCGCCTCGTTGCAGAAGATGATGTGGAAGATGAGCGCAAGCAGCCCCGCTGCGACCGCCAGCCGCAGGTACCCGGCGGCCCTTGTCGTGGGCCCCGCCGTCATCCGTGCGCCCGCCGCGCCGGCGCCGGAAGCTGGACTTACTCGGGCCCCCACGCGGACTTGAGAAATTCGATGCCCTTGAGGACGTCCTCCTTGGGCAGGCCCGGGCTCAGCTCGAAGACCTTGATGTGATCGGGACGGACGAACTGGGCGAGGGCGCGGAAGTCGATGCCCCCGGACCCGGGAGGACGATGGTCCGTGGCGGGTGCTTGGACGTCGTGGATGTGGAACCCGGCGAGGTGCGGCTCCATCGTCTCGAGGTGGAGCGCATGGCTGGGGATGACCCCAAGGTTCTCCTTGATCTGCGCATGCCCGCAGTCATGCCAGTACTTCACGTTGTCCGGGAATGGGTCGAAGAAGAACGGAAGGTCATGGTCGAACGGGATTTCCTCGATGGCCTCGCGGTTTTCGATGCCAAGGAGGAGCCCGCGCTTTCCGGCCTCGTCGGCGAGCCGCCGGATCATGTCGATGGCCGCCTCCATCGCCGGGCCCTTCCGGGCCTCCCGGCGTTGCTCGATCTCCGCGAGGAGCTTGGCGTACCTCGGCGTGTCCTGCCTGCCCGCCCCTGCCATGGCCTCCAGCTTGCCCATGTAGTCCGGCGTCCCAAAGAAGCCGCCGAGGTCCGCCTCGCCCGTGTGAAGCACGACCAGCCTTGCCTTCACCCGCGAGGCCAGCTCCAGCGTCTTGAGGGAGTGGCGCCACGCGTTCTCCCGCTCCCGGCGGTCGGCCGAGCTGAACTTGAAGAGGTTCGGCGCCGCATGGTTCACGCCGACGGGCAGGGGGCAGAAGTTGTGGAGCGTGGAGATCTGGATCTCGCCCGCCTCGACCGCCTCGAGGATGCCGGGCACAAGGCTGAGCCGGATGCCATGGCTCAGCTCCGCGTGGGCAAACCCAAGGCCCCGTATCTCCCGCAGCATCTCCCGGCCATCCGTGTGGCGGCCCGAGTTCCAGCACGTCGAAAACGAATACATCAACACCCTCCCCTGAATCCCCCGCCGCCCTTGACATGGCGGCTGATCCACCCCTCGCCCATGCACAAAGGCCGGGGACCGCATCGACGCGGCCCCGGCCAGATTGGGCTCACGGCTCGAACCTAGACGTCCGCGTACCGTGCTGCGAGCATCGCGTTGAACTTCGCCACCTTCATGCGGCGACGACGCTTCTCGCTCGGCTTCTCGAAATGACGGTGGTTGCGCACCTCCTTCAGGGTGCCTTCGCGGTCCACCTTCTTCTTCAAACGGCGCAAGGCCCGGTCCACGGGCTCGCCCTTCTTCATTTTGACTTCGCTCACTTCACGTTCACTTCCTTTCCCGAAAACCGGTCTGGTTGCCCCACGGGCGGCCAACTCCGGCGCAGTACCCCTCCTCGTCTGGCGAAAAGGAAGGGATCCCGCTGATCCGTCAGGCGCCTCAGGCAGCCGACGGGACTGCATTGGCTACGGAAGACCATGAATTGGAGCAAGCCCCAAATCCGCCTCCTGAATCCCCACGTAAGAAGTTTTTCGGCTCACGGCTCCGGC
>CAIYFP010000406.1 GCA_903925515.1 uncultured Verrucomicrobiota bacterium | reverse complement strand
GTTCCATCCGTCGCTGGATTGTATCGGATGGAGAGACCATTCACGAAGCCATCCATGCCTTCAGGCAGGTTGACGCCCCCAAGCTCAGAGGCGCCCAGTGCAACGGCAGTCCAACGCTGTACGGACGGGCCCCCCTCGTTGGGCCCACGAGCCATCCCAATGCTAAGGCTTAGGTTTTCGGCCTTGAATCCCGTGGCGCCCTCCAAGGCTAGTCGCGTCGGCCCGACCCCCGACTCAAAACTCCCTCCAACCCCGACGAAAAGACGAACGTTGTTGGCCTCCAACCTAAGCACCTGCAACGACTTGGGCTGCCCTTGGATCAAGGCGGACGCCTCGCCCTTCAACAATCGGACTTGGCCGGCCGCCATGACTTGCCCGGAGAGGTTCAACTCGACTTCCCCGGCGACGGAGAGGGTCGTTGTCCCTCCCAACGAGCGAAGCGCCGCACCGTTCACGGACCCGGACGAGATGAGTCGCTGCCAGTCCGCGGGAGCGCTTGCGCCGACTGTGCCGCCACCTGCGGATGACGTATTCGATGCGGCCGACATGTTGCGAATGTCAATGCCGATGTCCGAAGGCAATCCGACCGGGGCCATGGAAGCCGCCGTGGCAGCAAGGCCCAGCCAGCGCCGCTGATCGGCCCCGGAAACGTCCAGCACTCGCGCAAGACCGACGGTCACAGCTCCTCCGACAACGCTAAATCCGGAGGCCCCATCCGTTGTGATTTGACCGTTTCCGGCGAGCCCTCCCCCAAGCCCGACGAATATCCCTGCCTGCGTCACGTCCACCGTGAGCAAATCAATCTTGGAAACGGCGCCTTCGCCTTCCACGACGCTGACATCGGACAGGTACTCGCGCCGGATGTTTGCCATCCCGCTGGCCACCAGGAATCCATCTAGCTGCAAGCGAACCGAACCCGTCCCGGAAAACTCACCCGTCCCAATGTTCACCTCGGTGCTGACGCCGTGGACCGATGCCGTGACACTGGCTTGGTCTGGGAGCAAGGCGGCTGAACTCATCGCGACACCCACCGAGGCGGAATCCAATCCCCAGGATCCGCCGGTGCGGGTCGCCTTAAGATAGGCAAGATTAAACGTTAGGGCTTCCGCAGAAAGGAGCCGGAAGCTGGCCGGGCCCATGTGGCCGGAGCTCTCGGCGCTAACGTTCGTGACCTCAATGCCGGTAATGCTGCCAGGCGATCCAAACAACGATACCGTTTCAAGCGTCAGGGGCTGAATCCCATCGAGTTGAAGCAATTGCAGCACGGCATTGCTGGCCGTGGCAAACGCTTGCAGCGGATCCGTGGATGGGAGAACGTTATAGGCACCAAACAGGATCCGCATGATTCCCGGGACTTCGATGACCGTGGTACCCAGGGACGCCGTCGCGACAAACGCGACTGCCAGAGGGGTTCCGGAGCCCATGACGGAAGCTGAAAGACCTTGGGTACCCTCCATGCTACCCAACGTCCACGTTCCACCCGAGGCGGTCCCTTGGCTGCCGGTGACAAGCCATGCGCTCGAAATTGCGCCACCGCCGCTTGTCACCGCAAAGCTAACACGCACGTCCTCAAGCGGCGTTGTTCCCCCGTCCATCAGCTTGATGGACGGTGCCACCGGCAATGCCGCGTTCACGGTACCGGCTTGCTCGTTGCCAGCCACCACGACGAGGGATGGGCTTGCCGCGTAGTTGAGATAGACATCGTCATCAATCGTGCGCAGGAAAAACAACCCTCGATTGAACGCAGCGCCAACACGGTCATTCCCGACCAAAACCTGGACATTGCCTGCGCCCGTGACAGGCC